>LJTQ01000025.1 GCA_001303445.1 Betaproteobacteria bacterium SG8_39
AATGAAGTCGTCCGGATTGAAGTCGACGTCCTCGACGTTCGCGTTGAGTTTGGCGGCGATGTAGTAGCGCAGCCACTCCGGATTCATGCCGAGCTCGAGGTAGCGCAGCGGATCGATGCCGGTACCGCGCGACTTGGACATCTTTTCGCCCGACACACCGATGAAGCCGTGCACGTAGACGTGGTCCGGTACGCGGTAGGGCTTGCCGGCGAAGCGCAGCATGGCCGGCCAGAATAGGGTGTGAAAGTAGATGATGTCCTTGCCGATGAAATGGATCTGCTCGGTATCCTCGGCCGAGAGGAAGTTCTCGAAGCTGCGCGTCTCACCCCCGGCCTTCGCCTTGCCCGAGTCGAAATAGCTCTTCAGCGAGGCGAGATATCCAATCGGCGCGTCGAGCCAGACGTAGAGATACTTCTCCTCTTCAATGTCCGGGATGCGGATGCCGAAGTAGGGTGGATCGCGCGAGATGTCCCAGTCACCGAGCGCCTTGTCGTCCTCGCCACTCAGCCACTCCCAGGCCTTGTTCACGACCTGCGGCTGCAGGCGACCCGGCCGTTGCAGCCAGTCGCGCAGGAAGGCAACGCATTCCGGATCGGACAGCTTGAAGAAGTAATGCTCCGAGGTCTTCACGATCGGCGTCGCGCCCGAGAGCGTCGAATAGGGGTTCTTCAGATCGGTGGCCGGGTAGACCGAGCTGCAGTTTTCGCAGGCGTCGCCATACTGGTCCTTTGCCCCGCAATTGGGACATTCGCCTTTGATGTAGCGATCGGCGAGGAACATCCCCTTGACGGGGTCGAACAGCTGCTCGATCGGCTTGCGGTAGACGAGCCCGGCCCGCGTCAGCTTGCGGTAGATGTCCTGCGACAGCGCGGTGTTTTCGGGCGAATGCGTCGAGTGCCAGTGGTCGAATGCCAGGTGAAAGCCCTCGAGCGTGCGGCTGCGCCCGGCCTGGATCGGGGCGATGAACGCCTCGGGCGACCGGCCGGCCTTCTCCGCAGCCAGCATGATCGGCGCGCCGTGCGCGTCGTCCGCCCCCACGAAATGGACCTCGTGGCCCCGCATGCGCTGAAAGCGCGTCCAGATATCGGCCTGGATGTACTCCATGATGTGGCCGATGTGGAACGCGCCGTTGGCGTACGGCAGCGCGGTGGTGACGAAAAGCCGGCGGGCGGGCATCTTGAGGAAGGCGCAGCGTGCGCGAAGAGCGCGAATTCTAACAAAGCGCGTAGGGGAAACGTGACGTCGGTGCGCCACTTTCGGTACACTTAAGGGCTTTCCCACGTCCACCACAAGCAGCACACATGGCCCTCAGCGAATCGCAGATTCAGGACGTGCTCCGCACGCTCGTCGATCCCAACACCGGCAAGGATTTCATGGCGACGCGCGCGTTGAAAAATCTCAAGCTGGCGGGCGATCAGCTGTCACTCGGCATCGAGCTGGGGTATCCCGGCAAGAGCCAGTTCGAGCCGATCCGACGCATGGTCACGCAGGCCCTGCGCGACGCGGGCGTTGCCAAGGTCAACGTCGACGTGCAATCGAAGGTGGTGCCGCACGCGGTGCAGCGCGGCGTGAAGCTGATTCCCGGGATCAAGAACATCATCGCCGTGGCCTCAGGCAAGGGCGGCGTGGGCAAGTCGACCACCGCGGTGAACCTGGCGCTGGCGCTCGCCGCCGAGGGCGCCTCGGTCGGCGTGCTCGACGCGGATATCTACGGGCCGTCGCAACCGACGATGCTCGGTATCGCCGGTCGCCCCGAGTCGAAGGACGGCAAGAGCCTCGAGCCGATGGAAGGGCACGGCATCCAGGCGATCTCGATCGGCTTTCTGATCGATGCCGATACGCCGATGGTCTGGCGCGGGCCGATGGTGACGCAAGCGCTCGAGCAGCTGCTGCGCGACACGCGCTGGCGCGAGCTCGATTACCTGGTCGTCGACCTGCCGCCCGGCACCGGCGACATCCAGCTCACGCTGGCGCAGAAAGTGCCGGTCACCGGGGCGGTGATCGTGACGACGCCACAGGACATCGCGCTGATTGACGCCCGCAAGGGACTCAAGATGTTCGAGAAAGTGGGCATTCCGATCCTCGGCGTGGTCGAGAACATGGCGATCCATGTCTGCCCGCAGTGCGGCCACGAGAGCCATATCTTCGGCGCCGGCGGTGCTGACAGGATGTGCCGCGACTATGGCACGGAGCTGCTCGGCCAGCTGCCGCTGGATGCCGGCATCCGCGAGCAGGCCGACTCGGGCCGGCCGACGGTGGTCGCGGATCCGGAAGGCAAGATCGCCGAGATCTACCGGCGCATCGCGCGGCGCTGCGCGGTCAAGATCGCCGAAGCGCAAAAGGACATGACGTCGAAATTTCCCAGCATCGTCGTGCAGAACACATGACGATCAAGTCCGACAAGTGGATCCGCCGCATGGCGCGCGAGCACGGCATGATCGAGCCGTTCGAGCCGGATCTGGTGCGCTCGGTCGGCGGCGGGCGGGTGGTGTCGTTCGGCACCTCGAGTTACGGCTACGACATCCGCTGCTCCGACGAATTCAAGATCTTCACCAACATCAACTCGACCATCGTCGACCCGAAGCAGTTCGACGAGAAATCCTTCGTCGACTACAAGGGGGCGGTCTGCGTCATTCCGCCGAACTCCTTCGCGCTGGCGCGCACGGTGGAGTTTTTCCGCATCCCGCGCAGCGTACTCACAATCTGCCTCGGCAAGTCGACCTACGCGCGCTGCGGCATCATCGTCAACGTCACGCCGCTCGAGCCGGAATGGGAAGGCCACGTCACGCTGGAGTTTTCCAACACCACGCCGCTGCCGGCGAAGATCTACGCCAACGAGGGCGTTGCGCAGGTGATCTTCATTGAATCGGACGAGGTCTGCGAAACCTCCTACCGCGACCGCGGGGGCAAGTACCAGGGCCAGCGCGGCGTCACGCTGCCGCGGATCTGAGCACGGCCCGCTCGTAGCGCACGAAATCGAAGCGTAGTCCGTCGGCGTGCCGGTGCCGCTCGCGCCGCACCTCGCGCCACGCGCTGCGCTCGAAGGCGGGGAAGCAGGTATCGCCCTCGAAGGCGGCATCGATCTCGGTGAGCTCGAGCGCATCGGCGATCGGCAGCGCAGCCGCATAGAGCGCGGCGCCCCCGATCACGAACGCGAGCGCGGTGTCGGCGCACAGCGCGATCGATTCCTCCAGCGATTGCGCGACCTGCGCGCCCGGCGCGACGAATCCCGGCTGTCGCGTGACGACGATGTTGCGTCGGCCGGGCAGCGCGCGACCGATCGAATCCCAGGTGCGCCGGCCCATGATGACCGGATGGCCCAGCGTCAGTGCCTTGAAGTGTCGCAAATCCTCCGGCAGATGCCACGGCAACTGACCGTCGACACCGATCACACCATTCGACGCGAGCGCCGCGACCAGGCACAGGCGCGGGCCGGCGCCTTTTCGGCCGATGGTGACAGAGTGCACACCGCGGGCGTCTCCGTTCGGCGACTGTGACATTCGCCCTACCCCGTACAATGCTTTGCCTCGATTATATGAACATGCTTAAGAACGCCCGGCAAAACCGAAGGGGAGTGGCATGAGTCGCGAGCGACCGCGTGTTCTCCTCATCGACGACGACCGTGACGAGGTCCAGCTGCTCAGTGCGCGGCTAACCAACGCGGGCTACGAGATGGTCGTCGCGGCGACGCTGAAGGCGGCGCTTGCACAGCTCGCCGTGGCGCGTCCGCGGGTGGTGATCACCGACCTGCCCGGGGAGGGCGCCGAAGGGCTGGCCATCGTCCACGCCATCCATCGCGAAGCGCCCTCGCTGCCGGTGATTGTGCTGACCGCGCACGGCTCTATTCCGGATGCGGTCGAGGCGATGAAGCGCGGCGTGTTCGAATTCCTCGCCAAGCCCTTCGACGGCCAGGTGGTCCTCGAGGCGGTTGCGGAGGCGCTACGCATTTCTCCGGTCGCACCGGGCTCGACCGCGGTGTGGCGCAGCGACATCCTGACCCGCTCGCCGCTGATGGAGGACGTGCTCGCGCAGGCCGAGCGCGTGGCGAGCACGGACTCGAACGTGTGCATCCTCGGGCCGAGCGGCGCGGGCAAGGAGCTGCTGGCACGCGCGATCCACTTCGCGAGCGCGCGTGCGCGCGGGCCCTTCGTCGCGGTGAACTGCGGCGCGATTCCCGAGGGCCTGCTCGAGAGCGAGCTGTTCGGCCACAAGCGGGGCGCGTTCACAGGCGCCACGCAGGACCGGCGCGGCCTGTTCCAGGCGGCCGACGGCGGCACCCTGCTGCTGGACGAAGTCGGCGACATGCCGGGTGCCATTCAGGTCAAGCTGCTGCGGGCTCTGGAAGAGCGTGCTGTGCGCCCGGTGGGCGCCAACGAGGCGGTCGACGTCGACGTGCGGATCATTTCGGCGACCCACCGCAAGCTCGAAGAGCGCATCGCGGCGGGCGCGTTCCGCGAGGATCTCTACTACCGCCTGAATGTGGTCAAGCTGACGCTGCCGTCGCTCGCGGAGCGTCGCGAGGACATCCCGCTGCTGGCGAAGCATTTTCTTGCGCGCCTGGCGGCGCGTTATGGCCGGCCGCGGCTCGAGCTCGCGACCGAGGCGACGGAACTCCTGATCGGCGCGCCCTGGCCGGGCAACGTGCGCCAGCTGCTCAACGTCGTCGAGCAGGCGGCAGCGCTTGCCGTGGGCGACGTGATCTCCGCCGAGCTCATCCGGCAGGCGCTGGGCGGCGCGCCCGCGGCGCTCGCGCCGCTCGACGAAGCACGGCGCGGCTTCGAGCGCGACTACCTGATCCGCGTGCTGAAGATCACCGAAGGCAACGTGACGCACGCGGCGCGCCTCTCCGGGCGCAACCGCACCGAGTTTTACCGGCTGCTCGACCGCCATGGGCTCGCGCCCGCGATGTTCAAGCGCGAGCGGGGCGCCAATGGCGAGGCGCCGGCGCTCGAACGCGTCCGCGCCCGCGAGCGCTCGAACGCCTGAGCGATACGGCGTCGCCCTGATCGGCGCCGGTCCGGCCTGCCTGCGCGGACCGCCCCATGCTGTCATGTCGGCCGGGTCGTCACAGACCAAGCAGGGCAATGAACGGCAAAATCCCGCAAGGGTGGCCCAGGGCGCGCATGCTGCAGTGCAGCAGACGGGCGCTGCTGGCGCTGTTCGTGCTGGCCGGCACGGGCGCTCCTGCGCGCGCAGCCTCCGATGCGGACCTGATTGCCTACTGGAAGCAGGAATGGCCGCGGACCGACTTTACGCGCCACACCGTGCCGTTGCAGGAGATCCAGTCCGGCGGTCCGCCGAAGGACGGCATCCCGGCGATCGACCGTCCGCGGTTCGAGTCGGTGGCGGCGGCGGCGCGCTGGATCGATGTGCACGAGCCTGTCATCGCGCTCGAGATCGGCGGCAGCGCCAAGGCCTACCCGCTTTCGATTCTCATCTGGCATGAGATCGTCAACGACCGTCTGGCTGGCACCGCGATCGCCGTGACCTTCTGCCCGCTGTGCAACGCGTCGATCGTCTTCGAGCGCCGCGTCGCCGGCGCTGAGGTCGATTTCGGCACCACCGGCAAGCTGCGTTACTCCGACCTGGTGATGTACGACCGCCAGACGGATAGCTGGTGGCAGCAGTTCACCGGAGCCGGCATTATCGGCCGGCATGCCGGCGTCGCGCTGCGCAAGCTGGAATCGCAGATCGTGGCATTCGGCGACTTCCGGTCGGCCTGGCCCGACGGCCGGGTGCTGTCGCGTACGACCGGATTCGAGCGCCCGTACGGCCGCAATCCCTATGCCGGCTACGACGACATCGACCAGTCCCCGTTTCTGCTGAAGACTGCGCCGGATGATCGGTTGCCGCCGATGGCGCGCGTGCTGAGCGTGAGTGCGGACGGGATGCATCGCGTCTACCCCTTCAGCGTGCTCGAGCGAACGCCCGTGCTCAACGACAGGGTCGGCAGCAAGCCGGTCGTGGTGCTGTCGCGACCGGGCACGCTCTCGGTGCTCGACCAGTCCGAGATCACGGCCTCGCGCCGCATTCCTTCGGCCAATGCGTTTTCGCGCCGGCTCGGCGAGCAGACGCTGGACTTCGAGCTGCACGACGGGCGCGTGCTGGACCGCGCGACCGGCTCCGAGTGGGACATGCTCGGGCGCGCGGTGGCCGGCCCGCTCAAGGGCGCGCGCCTGACGCCGGCGGTGGGTGGCGTTCACTTCGCCTTCGCCTGGCTCGCCTTCAATCCCGGTACGGAAATCTTCGGCAAATGAGGTGTGCCGGGATCCTCGTCACCTTGATAGCCAGTGGCGCGCTCCTGGCGCCGGCACTGGCGGCGGCTGCGGGGTGCAGGGCGACGACGGGCGCGCAGACCAACGTCCTCGTCGAGCTGTTCACCTCCGAGGGCTGCAGCAGTTGTCCGCCGGCGGATCGCTGGCTGTCGGCGCTCGGACGCAAAACGGCCGGCGCCGGGCGGGTGGTGCCGATCGCCTGGCACGTCGACTACTGGGATTACATTGGCTGGAAAGACCGTTTCGCGCAGCCCGCCTTTTCGGCGCGCCAGCGGAGCCTGGCTCAGACCCGGCGTGAGCCGGTCGTCTATACGCCGCAGGTGCTCGTCCAGGGCCGCGACTTCCGGCGCTGGCCGGAGGGCGGATTCGACGCCCTGGTCGAAGGCCTGCAGGCGGGTGCGGCGCGCGCGCGGATCGCGCTGTCGATCACCGGCCGCACGGCTGCCGCGCTCGAGATCGAGGCGCACGCCGAACTGTTGGGCGAGGCGGCCCGCGCGGCACCGGGCGACTACGCCCTGGTCCTCGCCGCCACGGCGAGCGGCTTCGGCACGACGGTCCGCGCCGGCGAGAATGCCGGGCGCCGGCTCGCGCACGACCACGTGGCCTTTGGCTGGCGGGGTCCGATCGCCTTTGGGCGCGACGGCGCGCTGGCGCTCAAGGGGCGACTGACCCTGCCCTCGGCGGCGCCCGACGGGGCCGGCGTGGTGGCCTTCGTGCAGAGCACGCGCAGCGCCGAGGTGCTGCAGGCGCTCGTCCTGCCCGTCTGTCCGGGCTGAGCCGGCGGACGGCGTTTTCCTTTTCGCCCCCGGGCCCGGCTCGGGTATATTCGGCCGAACCCGCCGAGCGGGGGCGAAACCCGAGGGAGACAGGGGCCATATGCACGCGACCCAGATCCGACAAAAAGACGGGATCTTCTACTTTGCGAACTACCGGGCGGAGGACCTCCTGTCCAAGGTTCGCTTTATCAGCCGCTTTTACGGGGAGGGCGAGGAGATTGCGCCCTCACGTATCGCGCACGACGACGATATCGCGCAGTTCATCTCGAAAATCGAGCGCACGGACCGGGCGTTTCAGAGGACCCTGTCGCGCGCCAAGGTCAAGGCGCTGCGGAATTTCTACGAAACCGCAGTCACGCAGCCGCCGATTCCGGGCACCGTGCTGCTGTTCACCTCGGAGACCCTGCGCTTCCAGTCCGACAACTCGGATGGTGGCGTCGGGCGGCTTGCCGAGCCGGGCTCGAAGTTCCTCATCATCGACGGCCAGCACCGGCTGGCTGCGCTGCATTTCTACATGAAGGACAAGCCCGAAGAGGCGCGCGGCATCCAGGTGCCGTGCATGATCTTCGACGGTCGCAGCGAGGACTTCGCGACCGAGATGTTCGTCATCATCAACTCGACACCGACGCGCATCAACAAGAGCCACCTGGTGGACCTGTACGAGCGCGTGTCCTTTGCCGCGCCCGACCGGCGCTTTGCCGCGCGACTGGTCGAGCGCCTCTACAGCGAGGGCGACAGCCCCCTGCGCTACCGCATCAACCGTCTCGGTGGACGCAGCCAGCGCGACAAGTGGATCCTGCAGGCCGAGCTGTTCAACGAGCTGCACCGCTGGGTGCGGGGACGCTGGCGCAGCATCCAGCTCGCCGGCGGCAGCGGCAAGGAAGTGCCACGCTACTACGCGATCGTGCGCGATTTTCTCAAGGCCGCGCGCGCTGCGTTCGGCGATGCCTGCTGGGGGAACGACGGCTACATGGTCACCAAGCCGGTGACGCTGAAGGCGTTCATTCGGGTGTGCGCCGACCTTGCCCGCGAGGATGCCGAGCCGGAGGCCGGCCGGCAGGCGCGCTGGCAAGAGCGCCTGGCGCCCTGGGGCGAGCGCGCGCGCGAGTTCCGCGCCGATGGGTTCTACGAGCGCTTCGCCGCCAAAGGCGAAGTCGAGCGCGTTGCCCGCATCCACCGCGAGCTCGCGCGCAGCGCGGGCATCGAGGTCGGCCGGTCGAAGAGCTGAGGCGCGGCGCCGGTCTCAGGCGCCGGCGACCGTACCGGCGGCGGCGAGGCGCTCGATTGCGTCATGGCTGTAGCCCAGCTCGCCCAGGATGGCGCGCGTGTGCTCGCCCAGTGCGGGCACTGCGCTCATGCGCGGCTCAAAATCCGAAAGGTTGAATGGCGGTCGCAGGGCATCGATCTCGCCGCCCGGCGAGCCGATCTTCGTCCAGCGGTCGCGCGCCGCGAGCTGCGGATGCGCCCAGAATTCGTCCATGTCATTCAGGCGCGCGTTCGCGATGCCGGCCTGCTCCAGCCGCGCAATCACCTCCATCGAGGTCATGACCGAAAACACCGACTCGATCTCGGCATGCGTCGCGTCCCGATTGGCATAGCGCGCCGGGCCGGTCGCAAACCGCGGATCGGTGGCAAGCCCTGGCTTCTGCAGCACGACGTCGCAAAAGCGCGCGAATTCGCGGTCGTTCTGGATCGACAGAAACACCGTGCCGCCATCGCCGGCCTTGAACGGCCCGTAGGGCACGATGGTGGCGTGATAGGCACCGCGGCGCGGCGGCGGGGTGCCGCCGTAATGCGCGAAATAGGCCGGGAATCCCATCCACTCGCCCAGGGCCTCGAACATGGTGATGTCGAGCGTCGCGCCTTCACCGCGGGTGGCGCGCCGCAGCAGGGCGGCGAGGATCGAGGTCAGCGCATACATGCCGGCCGCGATGTCGGCGACCGGGATCCCGGCCTTCGCCGGTGCGTCCTCCGTGCCGGTCACCGAGAGCAGGCCGGCTTCGCACTGCACCAGCAGGTCGTAGGCCTTCTTCGTCGCATAGGGCCCGGCCGGACCATAGCCCGAGATGCCGCACCAGACGAGGCGCGGGTGCTTCGCGCGCAGCGCGGCGGCGCCGAGGCCGAGGCGCTCGACCGCGCCGGGGGCGAGGTTCTGCAGGAACACGTCGGCGCGGGCAAGCAGCGCATCGAGGATCGGCTGGGCATCGGGGTGCTTGACGTCGAGTGCGAGCGACTCCTTCGAGCGGTTGACCCAGACGAAGTGCGACGACAGGCCCTGCACCGTCTGGTCGTAGCCGCGTGCTGCATCGCCGCCGCCGGGCCGCTCGATCTTGATGACGCGCGCGCCGAGTTCAGCGAGCTGGCGCGTGCAGAACGGACCCGCGATCACCTGTTCGAGCGCGACCACGGTCACGCCCTCCAGCGGGCGGATCATTCGAAGCGTACCTCGAGGCCGGCGAGCGGCAGGCCCTCGAAGGCGGTCGACCAGGTTTCGCCCGGCGCCACCGGATGCGCATCGGTCAGCACGCCGGTGGTGATGATCTCGCCCGCCGCGAGCGGCGGTGCCTCCGGCTGCTTGGCGAGCACCTCGATCAGGAAGGCGAGCGCATTGAGCGGGCTGTCGAGCACGTTGGCGCCGACCCCGTGGTCGACCACCTGATCCGCGCGGCGCAGGGTGACTTCGAGGGCGGGCAGGCGCTCGGCGAGGTCCGGCAATCGTGCGACAGGGACCGGCGTGCCGACGACCAGGCGGCCGTGCAAGCCGTTGTCCGCGGTGCAATCCGCGATCTTCAGCCGCCAGGCGGGGTGGTGGCACTGCACGATCTCGATCGCATGCGCCACCCACTCGATCGCGGCGAGCAGCGCCTGCGGGTCGCGTGTGTCCCTCGGGGGGGCGGACGCGAGGCGAAAGCAGATCTCGGGTTCGATGCGCGGCTGGGCGAGCCCTGCGAGCGCGACCCGCGCGCGCCCCTGCCGCGAAAACAGCAGCGTGCGGTCATAGACCATGCCCCACATCGGCTCGTAGACGCCGTAGCGCTTCCAGATCGTGCGGTTGGTGAAGCCGATCTTGCGCCCGGCGGGCGTCCAGCCCTGCGCAACGCGCTGCGCATGCAGCCGCGCCGCGGCGCGATAGCCGTCCTCGGGCGTCAGGTCGGCATAGCGCTCGCTGAACGGCGCGACGGTACTGCCGTCCGCGTGCAGGCGAACGAGTTCCGCGGCGACGAGATCGATCGAGGTTTCTGCCATGCAAGGGTCTGCTTTTGAATGGATTCTAACCGCGCGGCGCGGGCCGCCGAGTTGCGATTTCATAGACCGCGTGCCACATTAGCGCGCCATGGAACCCTATATTGTCTGGGCGCTGCTCGGGCTCGCCCTGGTGATCGTCGAGGTGCTCAGCGGCACGTTCTACCTGCTGATGCTCGGCGTGGCCTGCTTCGGTGCGGCGGGGGTTGCGCTCGCCGGCTTCGGCTTTCCGGCACAATCGATCGTGGCCGCGGTGGTCGCCGCGGTGGGCGCGTACATGGTCCACGCCTACCGGGCGCGCAATCGAGCCGAGCAGATGGCGCCGATCGACCAGGGACAGCCCGCGCGCTTCGAGGCCTGGGTCGACCAGGCTGCGTTGCTCGCCCGGGTAAGCTACCGGGGCGCCAGCTGGGAAGCCCGGGTCGAAGGGGCCGGGCCGCTCGAAGCCGGCGCCCTGCTGTACGTGCTGAATGCCAGTGGCAATACGCTCACGGTTTCGAAAACGCGGCCCGGCTGAGCCGGGTGCTGCGGCCGAACGGGGCCTGAATCGGAGGATCACGATGTTCCCCAAGCTTCTGGTGGCGCTGGCCTTGTCGGTCGCCGCAGCGTTCGTTCCGCAGACCGCGCCGTACGCGATCTGGATCTTCATCATCGCGGTGGTGGTGGTCTTCGTGATCGAAGGCGTGCGCATCGTGCCGCAGCAGAGCGCGTTCGTGGTCGAGCGCCTGGGGCGCTTTCATGCGGTGCTCGAGCCCGGTCTCAACCTGATCATTCCGTTTCTCGACCGGGTCGCCTACCAGCACTCGCTCAAGGAGGTGCCGCTCGACGTCCCCGAGCAGATCTGCATCACCAAGGACAACACGCAACTGGGCGTCGACGGCGTGATCTATTTCCAGGTCACTGATCCGCGGCTCGCCTCCTATGGCTCCTCGGACTACGTCATGGCGATCACCCAGCTCGCGCAGACCACGCTGCGCAGCGAGATCGGCAAGATGGAACTCGACAAGACCTTCGAGTCGCGCGATGACATCAACCGGCAGATCGTCGCCGTGCTCGACGAGGCGGGGCGCAGCTGGGGCATCAAAGTACTGCGTTACGAGATCAAGAGCCTGACGCCGCCCGAGGTCATCCTGCGCGCGATGCAGCAGCAGATCACCGCCGAGCGCGAAAAGCGCGCGGTGATCGCCAAATCCGAGGGCGAGCGCCAGGAAGACATCAACCTCGCCGACGGCAAGAAGCAGGCCGCCGTGCTGGAATCGGAGGGCGAGAAGCAGGCCGCGATCAACCGGGCGCAGGGTGAGGCGACGGCTCTGCGGCTGATCGCCGAGGCGAACGCCGCCGCCGTTCGGGCGGTGGGCGAGGCGATGAGCGACAAAGGCGGCCTGGAGGCGGCGAACCTGAAGATCGCGCAGGAGTATGTGCTGGCCTTCGGCAATCTCGCGAACAAGGCGAACACGATGATCATCCCGGCGAGCGCGAACGATCTCGCGAGCTTCGTGGCGACGGCGATGACGGTGCTCGACAAGACGCGACAGGCGCAGGACACCGCGCGTGGCGGCTAAGGAGGGCGGCATGGGCGTGTCCGCGATGAATCATTTCACCATTCTCACCGACGATCTCGAGACGACCGTCGCGTTCTACGTCGAGCACCTGAACCTGCACGCGGGCGAGCGCCCGCCCTTCACGTTCGCCGGCGCCTGGTTGTACGCGAAGGACGGCAGCGATCCGATCCTGCACATCATCGCCGGCAAGCCGAAGGGCGAGCTCGTGCCCGGCGTGATCGACCACATGGCGTTCACTGGCAAGGGATTGATCTCGACGGTGAAGCGGCTCGAGAAGCAGGACGTGCCCTACGAGCTGCGGCGTCTGCCGGGGACCTGGGGCACCTGGCAGCTGTTCTTTCACGACCCGAACGGCGCCAAGATCGAGATCGACTTCGACCGCACCGAGCCCGCACCCGGGGGCCTGGCGTGAATTTCCTGCAACGCGCGGCCGGCGTCGTCGTCGGCATCGTGCTCCTCGTGCTGGCCTTTGTGTTCGCGTCGGTGATTTTCGCGGTGGCCGCAATCCTCGCCCTCATCATCTGGGGCTGGCTGCTGTGGCGCACGCGTCACCTGCGGCGCGACCTGGCGCGCGGCGACGGGACCGTGATCGAGGGGGAGTATCGAGTGGAGCGCGAAGTGCACCGCATCGACGAGGACGCGAAGCCCTGAACAGGGGCGTTGCCGCAGGCGCGCCCGATTACGCGGGGTGCGCCCGATCCCGGTGGCTTTGCGAGCCTGTCAAATGCGGCTAGACTTGAATCGGTCCTGGACCGAAAGAGGAGGAAAACCATGAATCGCACTTTGAAAATTGGCGCGCTGGCCGTCGGCCTCGCGCTCGCCCCCCCGATGGCCTCTGCGGACACGTTTGTACGCATGGTCTCCGGCCCTGCCGGCGGCAGCTGGTATCCGCTCGGCGCAAAAATCATGCAGGTCATGCAGGCGGACATCAAGGGGATTGCGACCTCGAACGGCCCCGGCGGCGGGGTGGGCAACATCAAGGAGGTCAGCCAGGGCAATGCGGAAATCGGCTGGAGCTATGGCCACACGGCGTACAACGGCTACGTGGGCCGCGGCAAGTTCGACAAGCCGTACAAGGACGTGCGCTTCTTCGCCACCCTGTATCCGGGCGTGGTGCAGATCGCCGTGCCGAAGAGCTCGAGCATCAAGTCAATCGCCGACTTCAAAGGCAAGAACATCAGTCCGGGCAAGGCCGGCTGGACCGGGACCGCGTTCGCCGAGACCGTGCTAAGCGCCTACGGGCTGAGCTTCGACAAGATCAAGCAGGCGGGCGGCACGGTGCATCACGTCGATTACACGGATTCGGTGGCGCTCATGAAGGACGGCCACATCGACGTGTTCGTCGCGGTGACCTCGATGCCGCAGGCCTCGTTCATCGACCTGAATTTCAAGCCAGGCATCCGCATGGTCGGCATCGATCCGGACAAGATGAAGGGCATCATCAAGGACAACCCGGGCACGTTTGCCACCAAGATCCCGAAGGGTACCTACGAAGGCATGGATGGCGACGTGTCGACGCTCGCCACGGCGACCGTGATGGTGGTGAACGCGAAGCTGCCGGACGACCTCGTCTACAACATGTGTAAGGTGTTCTGGAAGGAGCACGCGACCTTCGTCGAGGTGAAGAAGACCTGGAAGGACGTCAAGCTGGCTGATGCGCTGGCGGCGGCGGCGATTCCGGTGCACCCGGGCGCGGAGCGCTGCTACAAGGAGCTGGGCGTCAAGAAGATGTAGCGTTGAATGCGTACACGCATCGGTCCCGTGCAGCGCGCGGGTCGATGCGTCCTTCGCGTTCGCGCATCGTCTCGCATGCTGAGAGCTGATCGCCTGAGCTATCTGTGCCGTGCCACGCACGGTCGGCATGACAGGCGTTGCCTGCCCCTAGACGTCTTTGGCGCATCCGATGGCTGAGTCCGTAGAGCGGCAGGTCGTCGAGGACCGGCTCGAGTATCACGAGGTCAAGGAAACCTCGCTGATCGAGGCGGTTCTGCGCGACCGCGGGATGCGGCTCCCCGTACTCGTCGCAACGGCGTGCGCAGTACTGGCGATTGCGCTGGCATTGTTCCACCTGTATACGGCGGTGTTCGGTACGCCGGAGACCCGCTCGTTTCGTGGCACGCACCTCACCGTGATGCTGGTGCTGGCGCTGCTGCTGAATCCGCTGTTTCGCCGCTCTTACCTGGACCCGCTCACGACGCCGGGCAGCCGCGGCAATACGCTGCGCGTGCTCGGATTCGGGATCGACATCGTGCTCGTCGGCTTCGGCCTGTTCGTGCAGGGCTATACGCTTTACGACATCGACGGGTTCAACATGCGCGGTGGCGACATCACGCAACTGGACCTCTGGGTCGGCGCGGGCTTCATCCTGCTCGTGCTCGAGGCCACGCGGCGCGCCGTCGGCTGGGCGATGGTGTTCGTCTCCGGGTTCTTCGTGGTGCACGCGCTGTATTCGCACCACTTCTTCGGCTTCCTGTTCGGGCCACCGACTTCGTTCCGCAAATACATCGACGTGATCTTCATGCGTGCCGACGGCATCTTCGGCATCCCGCTGATGGTCGTGGCGACCTACATTCTGCTGTTCATCATTTTCGGTGCGCTGCTGATCCGCTCGGGGGCAGGGCGCTTCTTTATCGACCTCGCAATCTCGCTCACCGGGCATCGAACCGGCGGCCCGGCCAAGGCTGCGGTGGTCGCCAGCGGGATGATGGGCACGGTGTCCGGTTCGGCGGTCGCCAACGTGGTGACAACCGGCTCGTTCACGATTCCGTTGATGAAGCGGCTCGGCTACCGGCCACGCTTCGCCGCCGCGGTGGAAGCCTGCGCCTCATCGGGTGGTCAGATCACGCCGCCGATCATGGGTGCCGCGGCGTTCATCATCGCGGAGTTCCTTCACGTCAACCTGATGTCGGTCATCGTGGCGGCGATCATCCCCGCGTTCCTGTACTACGCCACCGTGTACTTCATGGTCCACCTCGAGGCGGAAAAGCACGGACTTGAGCGCATACCGAAGGCGCGGTTGCCCGATTTCATAGAGGTTTTCAAGCGCGGCTGGCACTTGCTGTTTTCTCTGGTCGTGCTAATGACGCTGCTCGCGATCGGCTACAGCGCCATGATGTCGGCGTTCTGGGGCATCGTCACAATCGTGACGCTGAGCTTCATCAACCCGACCACGCGCATGAGCGCGGTCGACCTGTTCGCCGCATTGGAAAGCGGCGTACGTGGCACCGTGCCGGTCACCATTGCCTGTGCCTGCGCGGGCATCATCATCGGCTCGGTGTTCGTCTCGGGGCTCGGCCTGAAGTTCACGCAGTCGGTGATCGACCTGTCCGGCGGCTATCTGGTGATCCTGCTCTTTCTCACCGCGATCGCCTCGATTCTGCTTGGCATGGGGCTGACCACCACCGCGGTGTACATCACCCTCGCCGCGCTGATCATTCCGTCCCTCGAGAAAATGAACGTGGTGCCGATGGCGGCGCATATGTTCGCGTTCTACTACGGGGTGGTCTCGACGATCACGCCACCGGTCGCGCTCGCCGCGTTTGCGGCCGCCGCGATCGCCGGCAGTCCACCCATGGGCACCGCGTTCGAGTCGGCCAAGGTTGGCATCACCAAGTACCTGGTGCCATTCATCTTCGTCTACAACCCGAGCCTGATCTTCCACGGTGCGCTGTGGATGACGGCGTTTTCCTTCGTCACGGCGCTCGCCGGCGTCTGGGCGCTGTCGGCAGCCATCGAGGGCTGGCTGCACGGCCGCCTGAATATCCTGTTGCGCGGGCTGATGCTCCTCTCGGCGATTTTGCTGCTTTACCCGCCGCAGCTGTCGGTTTTCGGCCTGTCCGGATTCCTGGTCACGCTGCTCGGTGGCGTTTGCGTCGCGGCGATCTACGTCCTGCGCAGTCGCGCGCGGGCTGTGCTCGTGCCCGCGGGAGGCTGAGCTGTGCAGCTGCGCAAGGTATTCCTCGGCAAGCCGATCCACTGGATTCCCTGGCCGCTGATCGCTGTGCTGTTCGTGTGGATGGACAAGATTCACCTGCACGTGACCCGATTCAATACGTTCACGTTCGCGCTACTGGGTATTTCAGTCGCGGTGGTCGCGCTTTTCCTGCTGACGACGCGACGCGGCGAGCAGGTGACCCGGGAACCCATCCCGGAACAGGACGGCGGGCAGGGTACGGGCAGCGAGGATTGAGGTCCGGCCCGGCGTGACGGCCGGGCGGCCGCCTTACGCGGCGGGCAGCGGATCGTGCCAGTGGGCGTCGCGCGCGATCAGCTGTGCGGCCTCGACCGGCCCCCAGCTGCCGGCCGCGTAGGCCCGCAGCGCCGGCGGATCGGCGATCACCGGGTCGACGATGCGCCAGGCCTCCTCGACCTCGTCGCGCCGGGCGAACAGCAGCGAGTCGCCGGCCATCGCCGCGCCAAGCAGCATCTCGTAGGGCTCGACCTGCAGCGCCGGATCGCGCCGCGCGAACAGCTCGACGTCCTCGAGCTCGCCCGGCCGGCCCGTCGCCATCACGCTCGCGCCGAGCGCGATCTCGACATTCGGGCTCATGCGAAAGCGAATGTGGTTCGCCGCGCCGCCGTCGAAGGCACGACCCGAAAACGTGCGCTGCGGCGGCGGCTTGAGCGTGACCAGCACCTCGGTCGCAGTGAGCGGCAGGCGCTTTCCTGCGCGCAGGTAGAACGGCACGCCCTGCCAGCGCCAGGACTCGAGGTGCAGGCGCATGGCCGCGAGCGTTTCGACCTGCGAATCGGCGGCGACGCCGGGCTCGTCACGATAACCGGTGTACTGGCCGCGCACCACGTCAGCACCGGCGGGCGGGCGGATGGATTTCAGCACGCGCACTTTCTCGTCGCGAAACGCTTCCGTGTCCGGACCGACCGGCGGCTCCATCGCCAGCAGGCAGAGCACCTGCAGCAGGTGGTTCTGCACGACATCGCGTATCGCGCCGGCTTCCTCGTAGAACGTGCCGCGTCCCGCCACCCCGAACGCCTCGGCCATGGTGATCTCGACGCGCTCGACGTAGTTCCGGTTCCAGATCGGCTCGAGAAAGCTGTTGCCGAAGCGGAAGAACAGAATGTTCTGTACCGTTTCCTTGCCGAGATAGTGGTCGATGCGAAAGATTGCATCCTCGCCAAACGCCGCATGCAGCGTGCGGCTCAGCGCGCGCGCGGAGGCGAGGTCGCGGCCGAACGGCTTTTCCAGCACCACGCGACCGCCGCCGGTGCAGCCGATGCGCGCCAGGCCGTCGGTGACCTGCGGAAACAGGCTCGGTGGAATGGCGAGGTAGCACACCGGGCGTTGCGCGCCGCCGAGCGCTGCGCACAGCCGATCGAAGGTCGCGGTCTCGGTGTAATTGCCCGGGACGTAGCGCAGCGCCTGCGCCAGGCGCTCGAAGGGCGCGGCTTCGAAGCTGCCGTGTGCCTCGAGGCTTTCACGCGCGCGCGCGACCAGCCGCTCGAGCGTCCAGCCCTCGCGCGCGACCCCGATCACCGGAAGGTCGAGTAGGCCCTTCTTTGCCAGCGCCTGCAGCGCCGGGAAGATCTTCTTGTAGGCGAGGTCGCCCGTGACGCCAAACAGCACCAGGGCGTCGGCGCGCTCCACGGCGCGGCTCAGACGACCCGCGTGCGCACCGGCTTGCCGGCGAAGTGCAGGCGCAGATTCTCGATCTGCAGATTGCCCATCGCGGTGCGCGTCTCGACGGTCGCGCTGCCGACGTGCGGCAGGACGACCGCATTGTCAAGGCAGAAGAAGCGCGGGTCGATGTTCGGCTCGTTTTCGAAGACGTCGAGCCCCGCGCCGGCAATGCGCCCTTCCTGCAAATAGCGCAGCAGTGCGGCCTCGTCGACCGTCGAGCCGCGCGAGATGTTGATCAGATAGCCTTCGCGACCGAGGGCATCGAGCACCCGCGCATCGACGATGTGCCGCGTCCCGGCGCCGCCCGGGGTGACGACGACGATGACGTCGCTCGCGCGTGCCAGCGCGACCGGATCGCGCGCGTAGACGTAGGAGACGTCCTTCTTGTTGCGGTTGTGGTACTGGATCTTCATGCCGAAGGCCTGCGCGCGCTGCGCGATCGCCTCGCCGATGCGGCCCAGGCCGAGGATGCCCATGGTCTTCCCGCCGAGCGACGTGGTGAGCGGATACGCGCCGCGTGCCCCCCAGAATCCTGAGCGCAGATAGGTTTCCGCCTGCGGGAAGCGGCGCATTACGTTCAGCGCGAGCGCCAGGGTCGTGTCCGCGACACAGTCGTTCAGCACGTCGGGCGTATTGGTGACGATGACGCCGCGCTTCTTTGCCGCGGCGAGGTCGATCGAGTCGACGCCGACGCCGAAATTGGAAACGATCTCGAGCTTCGGCAATGCGTCCATCAGCGCGGCGTCGACGCTGCTTCCAAAGCTCGCGATGCCCCGCACCTTTGGGGCGACCGCCTTGAGGAATCCGGCGCGGTCGTCGGCGGCGAACAGCTTGTGGCAGTTGAATTCCTTCTCCAGCACGGCCTGCGTGCGCTCGTAGATCGGGGTCGTCAGCAGAATGTCGGTTTTCATCTTGGCAGCATTCACCTGTTCAGGATTTGAACTTTGCCGCGAGCGCTTCCGCGCCGCGCGCGAGCAGTCCGACGTCGGCGCCGACTGCCACAAACAGCGCATCCGCGCCGAGCATGCGCTTGGCATCGGCCTCGACCGGGGACAGGTAGCCTGGCGCCTTGCCGCTTTTGCGGATGCGACGCATGGCGTCCTCAATGAGCGGCATGACCTTCGGGTTCGCGGTTTCTCCGGGATAGCCCATCGACGCATGCAGGTCGGCAGGGCCGATGAACACGCCGTCGACGCCCTCCACCGCGCAGATCGCCTCGAGCTGATCGAGCGCCGGCTTGGTCTCGACCTGCACCAGGACGCAGAGTTCCTCGTGCGCGCGCTTGGCGTAGTCCTTGACGCGCCCGAAGCGCGTCGCGCGCGTGGTGCCGGCGACGCCGCGCACCCCGGCCGGCGGATAGCGTGTTGCCGCCACCGCGCCGCTTTTGCCTCCTCGGCGCTGCAGACGTAGGGGATCAGCAGCGACTGCGCGCCCACATCGAGAACGCGCTTGATGGTCACCATGTCGTTCCACGGCACGCGCACGATCGGTGTCGTCGCGTAGGGTGCCGCTGCCTGGAGCTGGGTGACCAGGTTCTCGAGGTCGTTCGGCGAATGCTCCATGTCGAGCAGGATCCAGTCGAAGCCGGCGCCGGCGACGACCTCGACCGTGTAGTGCGACGACAGGCTGGACCACAGCCCGATCTGCGGCGTGCCCGTGGCCAGTGCGTGCTTGAAGGCGTTGCGCGGAAGCTGCATCGCGTTTCCCCGTGCAAAAGGCAGGATTATCGGCGATCGACGGCCCCCGCGCCGGGCTGTTTCATCGCCGCGCGCGGCGCTGCGATCCGAGGGGTCAATGGATCTCGGGCTCCGCGGTTGGCGCGGTGCCTTCGAGGAAATCGAAATCGCAACCCTCGTTTGCCTGCTTCACGTGGCGCGAAAAGATCGCGCCGTAGCTGCGTTCGTACTTGGGCGGCGGCCGCTGCCAGGCCGCTTTGCGCTTCGCCAGCTCGGCATCGCTGATCTTGAGGTTGAGCACCTTCTTGTTGGCGTCGAGCTCGATCAGATCGCCGTTCTGTACGAAGGCGAGCGGCCCGCCGACATAGGCCTCGGGTGCCACGTGCAGGATGCAGGTGCCATAGCTCGTGCCGCTCATGCGCCCGTCGGACACCCGCACCATGTCCTTGACGCCCTGGCGGACGAGCTTCTTCGGGATCGGCAGCATGCCCCACTCGGGAAATCCGGGGCCGCCGAGCGGTCCCGCGTTCTTCAGCACCAGCACGCAGTCCGCGTCCACGTCGAGGTCGTCGCGATCGATGCGCGATGCCATGTCGTTGTAGTCCTCGAACACCACCGCCCGGCCGGTATGCTGAAGCAGTGCGGGGGTCGCGGCGCTGGTCTTGAGCACCGCGCCGTCCGGTGCGAGGTTGCCCCGCAGCATGACGATGCCGCCGGAGGCCTTGAGCGGTCGCTCGCGCGGCAGGATGACGTCGTCGTTCCAGACCCTGGCGCCGGCGATGTTCTCGCCGAGCGTCCTGCCGTTCACCGTGCGTGCGTCGAGATCGAGCAGGTCGCGCAGCGCACCGAGCAGCGCGCGCAGGCCGCCGGCATAGTAGAAGTCTTCCATCAGGTACTGCGTGCCGGACGGTCGCACGTTGGCGATGACCGGCGTTTTCGCGCTGATCTCGTTGTAGCGCTCGAGCGGAAAGGACAGTCCGGCGCGCGATGCCATCGCGACCAGGTGCACGATCGCGTTGGTCGAGCCGCCCATCGCCATCAGTGTGGTAATCGCGTTGTCGAACGAGCCGCGCGACAGGATGTCGCGTGGCTTGAGGTCCTCCCACACCATGTCCACGATCCGCTTTCCGGTGAGCGTCGCCATGCGCGCATGGTTCGAGTCGACCGCCGGGATCGAGCTGTAGCCGGGCAGCGTGAAGCCGAGGGCTTCGGCAAGCGACATCATGGTCGCGGCGGTGCCCATGGTCATGCAGGTGCCCGGCGAGCGCGCGATGGAGTCCTCGATCTCCTGCCAGTCGGCCTCGGTGATACGCCCGGCGCGCAGTTCGTCCCAGTACTTCCAGACATCGGAGCCCGAGCCCAGGGTGCGCTCGCGCCAGTGGCTGTTGAGCATCGGCCCCGCGGGCAGGTAGATCGCGGGAAGGTTCATGCTGGTGGCCCCCATGATGAGCGCCGGGGTGGTCTTGTCGCATCCGCCCATCAGTACCGCGCCATCGATCGGGTAGGAGCGCAGCAGCTCCTCGGTTTCCATGGCGAGAAAGTTGCGGTACAGCATCGTGGTCGGCTTCTGCATGGTCTCGGCGAGCGCCATCGCCGGCATCTCGAGCGGGAAGCCGCCCGCCTGCCACACGCCGCGCTTCACCTCCTCGGCGCGGGTGCGGAAATGCGTATGGCAGTGGTTGATGTCCGACCAGGTGTTGATGATGGCGATCACCGGCTTGCCGGCGTACTCCGCGCGGTCGTAGCCCATCTGCGCTGCGCGCGAGCGGTGGCCGAATGCGCGCAGGTCTTGCACGCCGAACCAGCGATGACTGCGCAGGTCTTCGGGTCGTTTCTTGGTCGCTGCCATCGTGCTTCCCGGTCGATTTGCCTGACGTCATTCTAGCGGCGTGACGCGCGGTATGATGCGTGCATGCTCGGCTTTGCCGACCCGCAACGTCGCCTGCGCCGGCGTGGCGTGGCGTTCGTCGCCTGGGCCGCCGGCTGGCTGCGCGTGCTGCGCTTCGGCGGTGCGGCGATCGTCGCCGCGCTCTCGCCCTCGGTCTACAACCCGGCGACGCGTGCGATGGTCGCCCGGCAGATCTACTTCACGGGCTGGCAGGTGCTGCCGGGCTTCGCCCTGTTCGTCGCCGTGTTGAGCGCGGTGCTGGTGCGCATCGTCGAGGAGACGGCGCGCGACTTCGGCCTGTCGCAGTTCGCGAGCGAGATGACCTTGCGGGTGCTGCTGCTCGAGCTGATCCCGATCACCGCGGCGCTGTTCGTGTCGCTGCGCTCGGGCGCGGCGATCAACACGGAGATCGCCCTGATGAACCTGCGCAACGAGATCGACGCGCTTGCGCGCGCCGGCGTCGACCCGATGCGCTTCGAGTTCGTTCCGCGCCTGGTCGGCTGCGTCGTCTCGGTGATTTCGCTGACCGTGCTGAGCTGCGCGCTCGCGCTGCTGATCGCCTACCTGGGGGTGTACGGCTTCTTTCTCTGGGGCGTGCCCGACTTCACGCGCTCGGTGGGCAACGTGTTCAACGCGCAGATCACGATCGGCCTCGCGCTAAAGTGCCTGTTCTTTGGGGCCGCGGTGGGCGTCATTCCCATGGGCGAGGCGCTCGCCGGGGCGCGCGAAGCGCATGTCGCGCCGATTACCGTCCTGCGCGGCATGATGCGGCTGTTTTTCGTGCTGTTCCTGATCGAGGTGGGATCATTGGCATTCAAGTACTGGTGACCTGGGTCGAGGACGACGCCGCGCGTCAGGCCGCGATCGCGGCGCGGCCGCAAGCCGCGCTGGTGTCGGCCGAGCTCCCGCTGCGGGCAAACCTCGCGGCGCTGGAAAACATCGCCCTGGTGCCGCAGTACCGGCGCGACCTGGACTGGGCCGACGCATCCGGCGAGGCGATGGCGCTGCTCGAGCAGCTCGGCTGCACCGGCTGCGCCGGCAAGCGGGACGCCACGCTGTCGCACGAGGAGCGCTTCCAGGTAAAGCTGCTGCGCGCGGTGGCCGCGACGCCGGCACTGGTGGTGATCGAGCGTCCCGGCTATCTTCTGCCCGACACGCACTATCCGCCGTTCGTCGAAGCCGCACTGGCTGCCCTGCAGGACCGCTTCGGCGAAGGCATGGTCATCGATTACGCATGGAACGCGCCCCTGTATCGCCCTCGCTGATCCGCCATCTCGGCTTCAAGGTCGGGCTGCTGGTCACGCTCACTGTCGCGCTGGTCATCGCGTTCGTCGGCTACGTGCTGTATGCGCGCGGCGTGTTCGAGCCAACGCAGCGCCTCACGCTGATTGCGGACAACGTCGAGGGCGTCACGGTCGGCATGGACATGACCTTTGCGGGGTTCCCGATCGGGCGCGTGCGGCGGATCGCGCTCAGTGAGGACGGTCGTGGGCGAATCGAGATCGAGGTCGCGCGCCGCGATGCGCGCTGGCTGCGCAACATGAGCGTCTACACGCTCGAACGCTCTCTGGTGGGCGCGACCCGGTTGCGCGCCTTTACCGGCAACCTCGACGACGCGCCCCTGCCGGACGGCGCCGAGCGCACCGCACTGCGCGGCGATGTCAGCGAGGAGATTCCGCGCATGGTGGCGACGCTGCGCTCGACGCTGGAGAACGTGGAGCAGATCACCGGCCCGGGTTCGGGCCTGCGCGCGAGCGTCGCCAACCTGCAGACCTTCACCGCGCGCCTGACCGGTGAGCACGGCGCGCTCGAGGCCATGCTGGGCGATCCGGAGGACGCGAAAAAGGTGATCGCGGCCCTGGAGCGCACCAATACGCTGCTCGCCGAGCTGAGCCGGGTCGCGCGCGCGAGCGAGCGCCTGGTGACGAAGGCCGAGCGCCGGGTGCTGGACAAAGGCGGCCTGGTCGACGAGACGCAGAAGGCCGTCGTCGACGCGCGCCTGCTGCTCGGCGAGGCGCGCGCCCGCCTCAGGCAGGTCGACGCCATTCTGACGAATATCGAGGTGGTGAGCGCCGACGCACGGGTGATCAGCGGCGAGGCGAAGGTCGCGAGCACCGACCTCGCGTCGCTGCGCGCCGAGGTCGAGGAGAGCGTGCGCAAGCTGAGCCACCTGATCGACGAGCTGAACCGCAAGTGGCCGCTGGCGCGTGAGACCGAGGTGAAGCTGCCGTGAGGGCCCGTGCCTGCCGGCTCTGGGCCGCGGCTGCGCTGGCGCTGCTCGCCGGCTGCGCCGGCGGACCGCCGCCGCCCGACTGGGAGATCGAGGCGCACGGCGCGCTCGACGCCTACGCGCGGCACGCGCTGGAGGGCAGGGGACGTCTCGCCGAGCGCGATTTCGACCGCGCGCGCGCCGCGCTCGCGCGTACCGGCCGCGCCGACCTGCTGGCGCGTGCGGAGCTGACGCGCTGCGCGGTGCAGGTCGCGAGCCTGGAATTCGCGCCCTGCGCCGGCTTCGACGCGCTGCGCGCGGACGCGCCGCCGGCCGAGCGCGCCTACGCAGACTTCCTCGCCGGACGCTGGGCGAAGCTCGACCCCGGTTTGCTGCCGGCGCGCTACCAGGCGCTGCCGCAGTCGGCCTCGGCATCCGCGTCGATGCTTGCGGCGATCGAAGATCCGCGTTCGCGGCTCATTGCAGCCGGCGCGTTGTTTCGGCTCAGCCGGCTGCCGCCCGACGCGATCGCCGTGGCGCGCGAGACGGCATCCGCCCAGGGCTGGCGCCGCCCGCTGCTCGCCTGGCTGGGCGTGGAAATCGAGCGCGCGCAGGCGGCGGGCGATACCGCGGGGGCCGAGCGACACCGGCGCAGCGTCGAGCGCATCCTCGGCACGCCGGCGCCGGCGCGCTAGCCCGCCGGCGCAGCGGTACACTTGCGCCCCGCAGCGCAGTCCCTGTCCCCGCGAGCAAAGGAAACCCAGAGCCATGGCCGAGTCACAGCTGTTTCAAGCCGCGCCACTGCGGCGCGCGATCGAGGCGGTCGTCACCGCCGGCGGCAGCGCGCCGCGCGAGGCGCAGATCGTCGCCGAGAATCTCGTCACGGCGAACCTCACCGGACACGACTCGCACGGCATCGGCATGATCCCGCGCTACGTCGCCTCGCTGCGCGAGGGCGGGCTTGCGCCGAATCAGCATCCCACGATCAAGTTCGACGGCGGGGCGCTGATCGCGCTCGACGGCCAGGCGGGCTATGGCCAGGTCATCGGCCTTGAGGCCATGGAGATCGGCATCGGGCGCGCGAAGCAGCACGGCGTGTGCGTGATGGCGCTGTCCAACGCGCACCACCTGTGCCGCATCGGCCAGTGGGCCGAGCAGGCGGTCGCCGCCGGGCTGGTGTCGCTGCACTTCGTCAACGTGATCTCGCGCTCGATCGTGGCGCCGTTCGGCGGGACCGATGCGCGCTTCGGCACCAATCCGGTGACGATCGGCATCCCGCTGAAAGGGCAGCCGCCGTTCATTCTCGACATGGCGACCAGCGGCGTGGCGCAGGGCAAGATCCGGGTGGCGCACAACAAGGGCGAGGCGGTGGCCCCGGGCCTGCTGCTCGACGACACGGGGCGGCCGACGACCGACCCGCGCTACGGCGTGATCCAGCCGTTCGGCGCGCTGACCACTTTCGGCCTGCACAAGGGCTACGGACTGGCGGTCGCCGCCGAGCTGCTCGGCGGCGCGCTGACCGGGGGTGGTACCTGGCACACCGAGGACCGCAGCAAGATGCGTGTGCTGAACGGCATGTTCTCGGTGCTGATCGATCCGCAGAAGCTCGGCACCGCGCCGGCGTTCGCCGAGGAAGCCGCAGCGTTCATTGACTGGGTGAAGCGCTCGCCGCCGGCGGAGGGCGTCGAGCGCGTGCGTATCGCCGGCGACCCTGAGCGCGAGATGCGTGCGCGGCGCGAGCGCGAGGGCATTGCGGTCGACGTGACGACCTGGAACGAGATCGGTGCCGCCGCGGAGTCGCTCGGCAAGGCGCGCGGCGAGATCGACGCGCTGGCGCGCGGCGTTTGAGCGGCCCGCGCTTTGCGAGTAACCTTTGATGCCACGCAGCGCGCGAGCGTGAAGGCCCGGAGGACAGACGCATGGCAACGGAAGGCAGCGGCACCAAGGTCACGATCTTCACCGGCAGCTACCGGATCAAGGGCTACGTCGATCTGGTGCCCGGCGCGCGGCTGACGGATTACATGACCGAGGCGAAGGATTTCATCGCCCTCACCAATGTCGAGGTCTACGAGGCGGTGCTCGGCGGCCGGCAGGTGCTGACCGCGCCCTTCATCAACGTCAGCCGGGACCACGTCCAGCTCGTCTCGCCGGGCCATTGAACGGGGGCGGGCCGCGGCGCGGCGCCTGACTCAGCCGGCCTGCAGGTCGGTGGCGCGGCTGCGCAGGGTCTTGTCGCCGCGCAGCTGGAATTTCTGCACGCGCTCGGTCGCCGTCGTCGGCAGCGTGTCGACGAACACCACGTAGCGCGGCACCTTGATCGGCGCCAGACGCGCGCGACACCAGTCCGCAATCGCTTCGGCGCTGACCGCTGCGCCGGGCTTCGGCACGATTGCCACCAGGATTTCGTCCTCGCCGAGCTCGGAGGGCACGGGGATCGCGGCGCTGCGCACCACCGCGGGATGATCGTCGATCACTCGGTCGATCTCTGCGCCGGAGATGTTCTCGCCGCGCCGGCGGATGATGTCCTTCTTGCGCGCGACGAAATAGTAGTAGCCGTCGGCGTCGCGCCGCACGAGGTCACCGGTCTTGAACCAGCCGTCTTGCATGCTGGCCGCGGTCTGCTCGGCATCCTTGTAATAGCCCTGCATCAGGATCGGCGTGCGTACCCAGAGCTCGCCTTCCATGCCGTCCGGCAGGTCGCTGCCGTTATCGTCGACCACGCGCAGCTCGGCGAACTTCACCGCCGGATCGGGGTGTCGCGCCGGCAGACCCATGCTGTTCGCACGGCGCTCGCCGTCAAATGGATTGTTGCAGGCGCCCGGTATTTCGGTCATGCCGTAGCCCTCGATCATGACCGGGACGTTGAACTCTTCACGAAACAGCCGTTCGAGATCCGGCGTGATCGGCGCGCCGTAGATGACGCGCAGGCGATGGCGCGGATCAAACTCCTCGCGCGGTCGGCGCGCGAGGATGTTGCCGATCGCCGCGATGATGTTGACTTGGGTCGCGCCGGACGCGGCCGCGGTGCGCCAGAAACTCGAGGCCGAAAACTTGGGCAGCAGAACGAGGCTTGCGCCTGCGGCGAACGTCCCGGCAAGCGAGTAGAACAGGGCATTGATGTGGAACATCGGCAGGATGCACATCAGCCGGTCCTCGGGCTGCAGCCACATGCGCGCGACGAAGCCTTCCCCGGCGAGCACGAAGTTGCGCTGGCTGTGCATCACGCCCTTGGGAAATCCGGTTGTGCCGGAGGTGTAAAGCATCAGCACGGTCGCGTCGGCTGAGCCCGCGTTCGGCGCGCTTGCGCTCGGCGCGGCCTCGAGCATCGCATCGAAGCCCGGCAGATCCGCGTGCCCGCCTTCCAGCAGGAAAAACCACGGCGCGGGGCGCAGCGCGGCGACCGCCTCGCGCGCGGCGGCGTAGGGCCCCGGCTCGGTCGCGACCGCGGTCACGCCCGCGTGCTGCAGGATGTAGCCTGCCTCGCGCACGCCAAACTCCGGATTGACAGGCACGAAGATCGCGCCCAGACGCGCGAGTGCGAACAGCAGCGTGACCCCGTTCACGCTGTTGCTGGCCATCACGCCGACGCGATCGCTGGCCCGGATGCCGCGCGCGTGCAGCGCGCGCGCGGCGCTGTCGACGCGCGCCGCAAATGCGCTGTAACTCAGCCGCGCGCTGCCGCTCTCGAGCAAGGCATGCGGCGCACGCTGCGTGCAGCGGCTCTCGAGCAGGCCGTTCAGCGAGCCGTCGTGTGGCGCGTAGCGGCGGAGGACATCGAGCGGGGGAAGCATGGTGGGCGGACGCTAGCACAGGCAGGAAAAGCGGCGCTGACCCCCCATTCTCCTGATAATGTACTTTCAGTAAATATCTCAACTCATTGATATATAGAAGTATTATTTTCAAAGAAAAGGCTCTCAAAAAACGCCTAAGTATTTGTAACAGTGAGAAAAATTTCCGCTTTGCGCCTTGACCGGGAAAATTCGTTCCCTTAAAGTGGGATTTCGTAGAAAAAAGTGGCGAAAAGCGGTTTAGGTGGTCGATCCGCGGTACGCCAGGGAAGAAAAGGGGATGGGCGGGAGCTTCCACGGCGCAACGGTCGTGACACTGGACGCGAAGGGTCGCCTGGCGATTCCGACGCGTCATCGCGACGCCCTGCTCGAGCACGGCAAGACGCTGGTGCTGACCGCGCACCCGGACGGCTGCGTCGTGCTCTATCCCGAGGCCGAGTGGGAGCCGATTCGCGCGCAGGTGCAGAACTTTCCGAGCTTTCATCCGCAGGCGAGCTGGTGGAAGCGCCTGTTGCTCGGCTTCGAAGAGCACGTCACGCCGGATAACGCGGGTCGCATCCTGTTTCCCGCCGCGCTGCGCGAGCACGCGCGGCTCGAACGCGACGTGCGCATGATCGGGCAGGGGCGTTACTTCGAGCTCTGGGACAGCGGTGTGTGGGCCGCGAAGCGCGATGCCGCGCTCTCCGGCGGCATCACGCCGCCACCGGGCATGGAGGATTTTTCGCTGTGAGCGCGGAGGCGGAGGATGCACACGACCGCCTTTGCTCATCGTCCGGTCCTACTCGAGGAGACGCTTGCCGCGCTCGCGCTGCGGCCGGACGGCGTTTACGTCGACGCGACCTTCGGTCGGGGCGGGCATGCGCGCGCCGTGCTCGCGCGGCTGGGACCGCGCGGACGGCTGATTGCGATCGACCGCGATCCGGCGGCGGTTGCCGCGGCGCAGGCGCTCGGCGATCCGCGCCTGCTTGCGGTGCACGCAGCCATGCGCTCGCTTGCCGCAACGCTCGATGCGGCGGGCGTCCAAGGTGCAGATGGAATGCTGTTCGACCTCGGCGTGTCCTCGCCGCAGCTCGACGACCCGGCACGCGGATTTTCCTTCCGTGCGGACGGGCCGCTCGACATGCGCATGGACCCGAGCTACGGGGACTCGGCGGCACAGTGGTTGGCCACGGCGGCGGAGCCGGAGATCAGGGAGGTGATCCGGGACTATGGCGAAGAACGGTTTGCTAAACAGATTGCAGCGGCGATTGTGGTTGCGCGCGCAAGCGAACCCATCCGAACGACACGGCAACTTGCCGATCTCGTGGGTTCGGCGGTCCGCACACGGGAGCCGGGCCAGGATCCGGCGACGCGCACCTTTCAAGCTCTACGGATTTTCGTCAATCGGGAGCTTGAGGAAGTGTCGTTGATGCTGCCACAGGCCGTCGCGCGTCTCGCCGCGGGCGGACGGCTCGCGGTCATCAGCTTTCATTCGCTGGAGGACCGCATCGTCAAGCGCTTCTTCGCGGGTGCGGCGCGTCCCGAGCTGCCAGCGGATTTGCCGATTCGTGCCAGCGAAATGCCCGCGCCGCTGCTTAGGCTTGTCGGTCGTGCGCAACGTCCCTCGGCCGCCGAGCTGGCAGAAAACCCCCGCGCGCGCAGCGCGTTGCTGCGGGTCGCCGAGCGCACCGCGGCGCCCTTCGATGCCGCGGCCCTGCCGCGCCTGGAGGCTGCGTGGCGAAAGTGAATCTGCTGCTGCTGGCCGCGCTGGTGCTCTGTGCGCTCGGCCTGGTGCGCGCGCAGCACGGGGCGCGCACGCTCTATGCCGAACGTGAGCAGGCGCAGGCGCTGGCGCGCGAGCTCGACGTCGAGTACGGACGGCTGCAGCTCGAGGCGGGCACCTGGTCGAGACCCGCGCGCATCGCGCAGATCGCCGCCCGCAAGCTCGGCATGCAGGGGCCCGAGGCGCGCCGCGTGCGCAGCGTGCACCTGGAGCGGAACCGCACCGAATGAGCCTGGCTGCGACGCCCGCGCTCGTGCGCCTGCCCGTGTGGCGGGCGCGCTTCGTCCTCGCGCTGTTTCTGCTCGGATTTGCGTTGGTGGCCGGGCGCTCGGGCTATCTGCAGGCGATCCGCACCGCGTTTCTGCAGGAAAAGGGCGAGGCGCGCTATGCACGGGTGATCGACGTCCCGGCCACGCGCGGCCGCATCCTCGACCGCAACGGCGAGGCGCTCGCGATTTCGACGCCGGTGAAATCGGTCTGGGCGATGCCCGAGGCGCTCGAAGCCGACCGCCGGCAGCGGGCGGCACTCGCGCGGGTGCTGGGCATGCCGCTCGCGACGCTCGAGGACAAGCTGGCAGAGGGCGCGGGACGCGATTTCGTCTACCTCAAGCGCCAGGTGCCGCCCGAGACCGCACGGCAGGTCGTCGAACTCAAGCTGCCGGGCGTGTTCGAGCACCACGAGTTCCGGCGCTACTACCCCGGCGGCGAAGTCACCGCGCACGTGGTCGGCTTCACGGGGGTCGATGACGTCGGTCAGGAGGGCATGGAGCTCGCCTACCAGGCGCGGCTTGCGGGGGCGGCGGGCAGCCGGCGCGTCATCAAGGACCGTCACGGCGGCATCGTCGAGAACATCGGCGCGATTCAGGCGGCGCTCGACGGGCAGGATCTGGTGCTGTCGATTGACGGCAAGATCCAGACGCTCGCCTACGGCGCGCTCAAGGCGGCGGTACGCAGGCATCGCGCGAAGGCGGGCGCGGCGATCGTGCTCGACGTTCTCAGCGGCGAGATCCTCGCGCTGGTCAACGTGCCCTCCTACAACCCGAACAACCGCGCGGGCCTCGCCGGCGCACAGCTGCGCAACCGCGCACTGACCGATGCCTTTGAGCCGGGATCGACCCTCAAGCCCCTCACGATCGCGCTTGCGCTCGAGACTGGCAAGGCGACGCCGCGCACGGTGATCGACACCGAGGGCGGGAAGATGACCATCGCGAGCTACACGATTCGTGACTCGCATGCCGCGCGCGCGATGAGCGTCACCCAGATTCTGCAGGTGTCGTCGAACATCGGCGCCGCGAAGCTCGCGCTGTCGTTGCCGAGCGAAGCCATGTGGGACCTGTACCGGCGCGTGGGCCTGGGCAGCCCGCCGGCGCTCGGTTTTCCGGGCGAGACGGCAGGGCGCCTGCGTCATTACAGCAGCTGGCGCCCGGTGGAGCAGGCGACGATGGCCTACGGCCATGGCGTGTCGGTGAGCCTGGTGCAGCTTGCGCGTGCCTACACCGTTTTTGCGCGCGACGGCGAGCTCGTACCGCTCAGCCTGCTGCGCAGCGCGGGCGTCGCCGACGGCGTCAAGGTGCTCTCGGCGGAGACGGCGCGCGCGGTGCGCAGCATGCTCGAGGCGGCGGTCCAGCCGGCCGGCACCGGGCCGCATGCTCGCATCGCGGGCTGGCGCGTCGCCGGCAAGACCGGCACGTCGCACAAGCTGGTCGATGGCAGCTACGCCCCGGACAAGTACCTCTCGTCGTTCGTCGGCCTGGCGCCGGTGTCGGCGCCCCGCCTGGTCGCGGCGGTGTTCATCGACGAGCCCTCGGCAGGCGAACACTACGGCGGCGTGGTCGCCGCGCCGGTGTTCGCGCAGGTGATGCGCGGCGCGCTGCGTCTGCTCGGCATCCCGCTCGACGCGCCACCCGAACCGCTCGAGCTGCCGGGCGAGACCGATCACGCGCGGGAGAGCACATGAGCGCCGTCACGGCGGAGCGAAAGCGATGGCTTCGGACGTTCTGCAACGGCTTGCCGAACAGCACGCGATGATCGAGCAACTCGCCTCGGACAGCAGACGCTGTGCGCCGGGTACCGCGTTTTTCGCCTATCCCGGCGAGGCGGCCGACGGTCGCCGTTACATCGCGGACGCGCTCGCACGCGGCGCCTGTGAGGT
>LJTQ01000197.1 GCA_001303445.1 Betaproteobacteria bacterium SG8_39
CAGGGGCGTGTGCTGGGCGGCGCCGTGGTCGGCCCGCGCGCGCTTGTCATGGACGGCGTGTTCGGCTTTCTGCGCACCGCCGGCCCGACGCTGTCGCCGTTCAATGCCTGGGTCATCCTCAAGGGCCTGGAGACGCTGGCGCTGCGCATGCAGGCGCAATCGAGCAACGCCCTGGCGCTGGCGCGGTGGCTTGAGGCGCATCCCAAGGTCCTGCGCGTGTACTACCCGGGACTCGAGTCGCACCCGCAGCACGCACTCGCGATGCGTCAGCAAAAGGGTGCGGGCGCGGTCGTGGCCTTTGACGTCAAAGGCGGGCGCGAGGCGGCCTGGCGGGTGGTTGACGCGACACGCCTGATCTCGATCACCGCCAACCTCGGGGACGTGAAGTCGACCATTACGCATCCGGCGACGACCACGCATGGCCGCATCTCCGCGCAGGCCCGTGCCGCCGCGGGAATCGGCGAGGGACTGCTGCGTGTCGCGGTCGGCCTGGAAGCGCCGGCGGACCTGTGCGCCGACCTCGCACGCGGCCTGGACTAGAGCGGCCATGAAAGTCGTGGACCACGGGCGCGTGCGCGAGCTGGTGCTCGATCGGCCACGGCTGCGCAACGCGCTCGATCTGGAAACCACCGAGCGGCTGCTGGCGGCGCTCGATGCACTGGCGCAGGACGATCAGGCGGCCGTCGTCCTGCTGCACGGCGAGGGCACCGGCTTCTGCGCCGGGAGCGACGTCAAGGAAATGGCGCGCGTCGATCTTGAGACGCGGCTGCGCATCGCCGAGCGCAAGGCGCTGTTGATGCAGCGCCTGGCACGCCTCGAGTGCCCGGTGGTGGCCGCGGTGCACGGTTTCGCGCTCGGCGGCGGCTTGATGCTGGCGATCGGCTGCGATGTCGTGATCACGGCGTCGCACGCGGTCTGGCGCCTGCCGGAAGTCGAGCTCGGCTTTTTCCCGCCCTGGGGGCTGGAGGCGCTCCTCGCGCGCGTCAGCATGGCGCGTGCGCGCCGTCTGGTGTGGGGTGAGGCGCCGCTGAGCGGCACCGAAGCCGCGCAGCTCGGGCTCGCCGACGAAGCCGTGCCGGACGCCGCGACCCTGCCGCGTGCGCGCGAGGTCGCGCAGCGCCTGGCCGCACTGCCGGCGGGGTCGCTGCGGGCGACCAAGCGCTTCTTCGGCCAGCACGCCACGACGCCTGGTCTCGACGCGATCGCGCGCGAGGTCTACCGGGTGAACTGCGAGGATGGCGCCGCCGAGGCGACCTTCCGGCGCCTGCGCAGCTAAACGCGTTCGAGTCGCAGCGCGCCGTCCTCGGCGACCAGATAGCCGCCGCCGCGGTCCCAGTCCGGCAGCACCCAGCGTTCACAGTGCTGTCCGTCGATCTCGTAGCGGTGGGTCGCGGGTCGGTGGGTGTGGCCATGGATGAGGCGCGTGACCGCGAGGCGCCGGAAGGCGTCCTGCACCGCGCTCGGCGTGACGTCCATGATCTCATCCGGCGTCGCGCGCTTCGCCTGCTCGCTTTTCGCGCGGTAGTGCTGCGCCAGCAACCGCCGCTCGGCGAGCGGCTTCGACAGAAACTCATCCTGGAACGGCCTGGAGCGCGCCAGCGCGCGGAACTTCTGGTAGGCGACGTCGTCGGTGCACAGCGTATCGCCATGCATCAGCGCGACGGCCTGCCCGCCGAGTGTCAGCCGCGCGGGGTCGTCGATCAGGCGGGCGCCACAGGCCTGGGCGAAGCCTGCGCCGAGCAGGAAATCGCGGTTGCCGTGCATCAGCAGGACTTCGGTCCCTGCGGCGTGCAGCGCGTGCAGCGCGGCGGCCACCTCGCGCGCCAGGCGATCGCCGTCCGGCGCAGCCAGTGCGTCATCGCCCAGCCAGACCTCGAACAGATCGCCCAGGATGTAGAGCGCCGCAGCGCCGCGCGCCGGGTCGGCGAGAAAGCGAAACAGCTGCGCGCTGACCTGCGGTTGCTCGCGCGTCAGGTGCAGGTCGGAAATGAACAGCGTGCGCGACATGGCGAAGGCGCGCCGCGGGACGCGCCCGCGGTGTGGAGCGGACTACTTGGCGCCGACGACGCTGATCGACTCGATGACGACCGGCGTTTTCGGCACGTCGCCCGGGAACGGCCCACCCGGGCCGGTGGGCGACTGCGCGATCTTGCTGACGACCTCCATGCCCGAGACAACCTTGCCGAACACGGCATAGCCATGGCTGTCGCCGCGCGCATCGCCCCAGTTGAGAAAACTGTTGTCGGCCACGTTGATGAAAAACTGTGCGGTCGCCGAGTCCGGGTTCGCGGTGCGCGCCATGGCGATCGTGCCGGTCGCGTTCTTCAGCCCGCCCTCGACGCCGCCGCGTGCTTCGTTCGGAATCGGCGCGCGGGTGGGTTTCTGGCGGAAGGCGCCGTCGAAGCCGCCACCCTGGATCATGAAGCCGTCGATGACGCGGTGAAACACGGTGCCGTTGTAATGGCCGTCAGCGACGTATTGCAGGAAGTTGGCGACCGTCTTCGGCGCCTTCTCCGGATACAGCGTCAGGCGAATGGTGCCGACGCTGGTGGTCATCTCCACCTGCGGGTCGGCCGCGAGTGCGCCCGGTATCGCCGCGGCCGTCCAGACCGCGAACAGGGATTTGCACAGATTGGAAGGCTTCATGCACACGCTCCTCGCTCAGACCATGTCCCGGACGCCCGTCAGGCTGCGCCCTCGTAAAGTATCTTCCAGCGGCCCTCTTCGCGCACCCAGTACTGCACCTTGCGCATGCGGTTCGACATATTGCTCGAGCGGTAGTCCTGGTCGAATGCCACGACGATGAAATCGCGCTCGCGCGGATAGCGAAACATCGCCGTGTTGCTGAGGCCGACGCGGATCCATTGCTTGCCGGCGTTGATGCGCTGCTTGTGTGCCGCCCAGGCGGGGTAGTCCTGGTTGCCGGACTGAAAACGCGGCGAGTAGTGCGCGAGGTAACGCGTGCTGTCGCGGCTTTCCCAGTCACGGCGCCACGCATCGATCGCGTCCTCGAGCGAACGACGCTCGCGCGCCAGTTCGGCTATCGAGGTCCATTCGATCTCGTCGCTGATGATGATCGGCGTGAGACCGGTCTGCACCTGGCGGCTGACCGATTCGAGGTCCGGGTTCGCCAGGACGATGCAGCCGTCGCTGGCGCGCGGCGCGCGGCTGTAGGTGTCGGATGGCGTGCCGTGCAGCCAGATGCCGTAGCCTTTTCGCCCGAGGCGCCGATCCCAGGCGTTCGGGTAATTGATCGGAAACGCCCCGGAACCATAGAAGTCGGTGAGCTTGCTGCGCGGCAGGTTGGCGGTGACGTGGTACACGCCGAGCGGTGTCTTCTGATCGCCTTCGCGCGTCTTCTCCACGCCGCGCTTGCCGATCGTGACGTAGTAATCGGTCACCAGACGGAGCTGATCATCGACGTTCTCGAACACGTACAGCCGCGAGCGCCGCGAATCGACGACGAATGCCGTGCGCTGCCCGCTGTGGAGCTTAATGATGTAGCGCGGCACGAGGCCGTTTTTCGGCTGCTCGCGTAGCGCGTTGAGGCGCGCGAGCGCTTCGCTGCGCAGCGCCTCGACGGCCTCCTGCGGCGCGGTCTTGCTGACATCGCCGAAGGTGCGCAGCGGCTGCGCGCGCGCGCGCAGCAGGTCGCCGCGGATGAGGCGTGCGAGGCGGAAGGTCGGATGCTGCACGATGAGGGCATCGACCTCGCGCATCGCGGTCTCGAGCTCGTCGCGACGGATCGCTTCGACGATTTCCGCGAGCTTGTGCTCGAGCGCATTCGAGGGCGTGCGCGCCGCCGCAAGCCGCAGCGTGCCCGTCGTCGAGACCGCGACCGCAGCGTCGGTCGCGCCGAGCACCGGGCCGGCACTCTCGCGTCCGCCCTTGGCAAAGGCGACGCGATCGACGCCGTCGTCCTGCGCGGCGACGAAGGCAGCGATGGACAGGGCGAGGGCCACGAACGCCGCGGCCGCGAGCAGCAGCCGGGGTCTGCGGAACGCAAATGGCGCCATCACTTCGTCACCACCTCTTCGAGGATGCGCCACTCATCGGCGACGCGTACCAGTTCGAGCGTCTTGCGCGTGCGCCCCTGGAAGCGATCCGAGCGGTAGTTCTGCTGAAAAATGACTGCCACGTGCTGGTCGTCGCGCCGCAGGACCTTCGCGTCGCGGATCGAAACCTTGATGCTGCGTGGACCGCTGATGCGCGCGCGACGCGTCTTCTCCCACTCGGCACGCGACGTGCCGTTCGGCGTCTTGAACTCCGCGGCGTAGAACGCCAGGTAGGCATCGACATCCTTGGCCGACCAGGCCTGTGCCCAGGCCTTGACACTGCGCAAGGCGCTGGCGTCCGGACTCGGCGCCGGCGCGGCTTTGACCGGCACGGGTCGTGCTGACGCGACGAGGGTAGGTTTGCTTGCAGCGCCTGGCGCTGCGGTGATCGGCGTGGGCGGCGGGGTGGCCGTGGCGATCGCCGGTGGGGGTTTGGCCGGCGCCGGCTTGGCAGGCGCAGCCGCGGCCGGTGGCGTCGGCTTCACCGCTGCCGCCGCGGTCGTCGGGGGTGGCATGGGTTGCTTCGCCGGCGCTGCGGGCGGTGGCGTTGCATCCCGGCTGGCCACGCGCACCGGCATGGCCTGCTCGGGCGCGGTGAGCTCGCGCACCAGCGCGAGCTTCTTGCGTGCGCCGGCGTCGCTGCCGTCCAAGCGCAACGCCCGATCGTAGGCGTCGCCGGCGAGCTTCGAGTAGACGTCGCCGAGGTTCTCGTAGGCGGTGGCGTAACTCGGGTGCGTGCGGATCGATTTTTCGAGCGCGACACGCGCCTGATCGTAGCGACCCTGCGAGGCGTAAATGACCGCAAGGTTGTTGTACGGCTCGGGCAGGGCGGGGTAGTCCTGCGTCAGACGCTCGAACAGGTCGGCAGCCGCCTGGCTGTCGCCGCGCTCGGTCAGGATCACGCCTTTGACGAAGCGCGCTTCCGGATCTTTCGGATTGGCGGCGAGCAGCCGGTTGACCTGCTGCAGGGCCTGTTCGTGCTGCCCCGCCTTGAGCAGCGCCGTGGCTTCGTCCAGGCCTGCGACGCTTGCCGAGGACGCGGCCAGCCACAGTGCGCACAACGCTGCTGCAACGCCTGATCGGAAGGCGCGCGGCGGCGCCGCCACTAAAACCATTGTCTTATAGTTATCAAGGTCCTACGCACAAAGCGGATTCTAGATTAAGGCGTCGCGGACCTCAACGTCTGCGGCAGCTGCCGCAACGCGGAATCCGGCTCGGCCTGCGCCGGGGAAAACGGTCAGGCGACCGGCCGCACGCCGCGGGTGCGTCGCAGCAGCTATTTCAGGCTGGCGAGCAGCTGCTCGGCATGCGCCCGCTGCGCGGCGTCACCTTCCTCGATGACCTCCTTGAGGAGTTCCCGGGCGCCTTCGGCGTCACCGATTTCCTCGAAGCTCTTGGCAAGCTGCAGCTTGGTCGTGACTTCCTGCCATTTGGCGTCTCCGCCGGCCGAGGTGGGGGCCGCAGATTCGGTGCCGCCCAGATCGAAACTGATCGTGTCGAGATGCTTTTCGGCGGCCGCGGGCGCCGCTTCCGTGCCGCCCATATCGAAGCTCAAACCGGCATCGATCGCGCCCGCCGTCTCGGGTGCCGCGGCCGGCTCCTCCGTTGTGCCGCCGAGGTCGAACTCGAGCGCGATATGCTCCGGCGCCTCCTCGGTCATCGGCGCTGCGGGCGCGGCAGGCTGCTCGCTAGTCATGCCGCCGAGGTCGAAGTCGATCCCG
>LJTQ01000198.1 GCA_001303445.1 Betaproteobacteria bacterium SG8_39
CCCGCCGGCCGCGGCGCTGCGCCCGCTGGAGCGCGCCACGCGCGACATGGCGCGCGCGCTTGACGCCGACGACCTCGGCGGCTGGGCCGAGGCCGACGCCCGCTTCCACCGCCACCTGGTCGAGCTTTCCGGAAATGCGCTGCTTGTGCAGGCGGTGCTGCGCTACGCCGACCGCGTGCACCGGGCGCGGCTGCTGACGCTGCGCCTGCGGCCGCGCCCCGATGCCTCGACGCGCGAGCACACGGCGCTCGTCGAGCGTATCCGCGCCGGAGACGAGGCCGGCGCGTACGCGGCCAGCCGCAGGCACCGCGAGCGCGCGAGCCGCGAGCTGGTGGAGATCTTCGAACGTTTTCAACTGCACGGGGTGTGAGGGACATCGGGATATGAGCAAAACGTCTGCGTTGCGCATCGCCGTCCTGCCGGGTGACGGCATCGGCATCGAGGTCAGCGCTGCGGCGCTCGAAGTGCTGCGCGTGCTCGAGGCCCGCCTGGGCGGCTTCGCACTCGCCTTCGAGGAGCATCCGCTCGGTGCCGCCTGCTACCGGCGCAGCGGCAGCGCGCTGCCAGAGACCACGCTGCGCGCCTGCGAGCAGGCCGATGCGATGCTGTTTGGTGCCGGCGGCCTGCCCGACGTACGCTACGCGGACGGCACCGAGATCGCGCCGCAGCTCGACCTGCGGCTGCACTTCGAGCTCTATGCCGGGGTGCGCCCGATCCGCGCGCTGCGGGGCCTGCCCGGTCCCCTGTCGAGCCCGCGCGCCGCGGAGATCGACTTCGTCTTGGTGCGCGAGCAGACCGAAGGCCTGTTCTTCGCGCGCGGCAATTCCGACGTGCGCGGCGACAGCGAAGTGCGCGACACGATGCGCATCACGCGCGCGGGCACCGCGCGCGTGGCGGACTTCGCCCTGCGCCTCGGCACGCGTCGCAAGCTGCGGGGTCGGCCGGGGCGGGTGACCTGCGTCGACAAGGCCAACGTGTTTGCCTCCATGGCGTTCTTCCGCCGAGTGTTCGAGGAACGCGCACGCGCCTTTCCGGACCTGCAGGCCGACTGCGCCTACGTCGACGCGACCGCGCTCAACCTGGTGATGAAGCCCTGGACCTTCGACGTCATGGTGACCGAGAATATGTTCGGCGACATTCTCTCCGATTTGACCGCGGCTCTGGTGGGCGGCATGGGCATGGCGCCCTCGGGCGACATCGGCGACCGGCATGCACTGTTCCAGCCGGCACACGGCTCGGCGCCCGATATTGCGGGCCAGGGCAAGGCCAACCCGACGGCGATGCTGCTCTCGGCCGCGATGATGCTCGACTGGCTCGGCGAACGGCATGCCAATGAGACGCTGGTCGAGGCGGGCGCGCTGCTCGAGCGCGCGATCGAGCACGCGTTTGGCGCAGGGACGCTGCGGCCTTTCGAATTCGGCGGCGCAAGCGGGACGGCCGACATCACCCGCGGCGTGATCGCCGCACTCGAGACCACGGCGTGAGCGCGCTTCGTGTCGCTGCGGTGGGCGCGGGCTACTTCAGCCAGTTCCACCATCTCGGCTGGCGGAACCTCCCGGGCGCCGACTGCGTGGCGCTCGCCGATCGTGATGCGGCGAAGGCGCAGGCGATGGCGCAGCGCTTCGGCGTGCCGCGCAGCGACGACCGGCTTGAGACCATGCTCGATGCGGTGCGGCCGGACCTGCTCGACATCATCACGCCGCCGGCGACGCATCGCGGCTTCGTCGCCGCGGCAATCGAACGCGGCATCGCGGTGATCTGCCAGAAGCCGTTCGGTGAAAATACGGCGGAGGCGCTCGCGATGACCGAGCAGGCGGAACGCGCCGGCGTGCCGCTCGTGGTGCACGAGAACGTGCGCTGGTCGCCCTGGTATCGCGAGGCGAAACGCCTGATCGACAACGGCCAGCTCGGCGCGCTGCACGGCGTGGCTTTCCGCCTGCGCCCGGGCGACGGCCAGGGGCCGCGCGCCTATCTCGACCGCCAGCCGTACTTTCAGGGCATGCCGCGCTTCCTGGTGCGCGAGACCGCGATCCACTGGATCGACAGCTTCCGCTTTCTGATGGGCGAGGTGCACGCGGTCAGCGCGCGGCTGCGCCGCGTCAACCCGGCGATCGCCGGCGAAGATGCAGGCATCATCGTGTTCGAGTTCGACAGCGGCGCGACTGGGCTGTTCGACGGCAACCGGCTGAACGATCATGTCGCGACCAATCCGCGCCGCACCATGGGCGAGGCCTGGATCGAGGGCGCGCACGGCGTGCTGCGCCTCGACGGCGAGGCGCGCCTGTGGTGGAAGCCGCATCAGGGCGCGGAGACCGAGCATCGCTACGATCGGGGCGCGGAGGATACGTTTGCCGGTGGCGCCTGTCAGGCGCTGCAGGGACACGTGCTGCGCCACCTGCGCGACGGCAGCGCGCTGGAGAACTCCGCTCGCGCCTACCTGCGCAACCTGCACATCCAGGACGCGGTGTACGCCTCGAGCGACGAAGGTCGGCGCGTCATCATCGACACATTGCGGACGAACGCCCCGCGTTGAGTCTGCAGGTCTGCGGGTATGATCGGGCCATGCTGATCGGCTGCATCGCGGACGACCTCACCGGCGCGACCGATCTCGGCGTTACGCTGGCGCGCGAAGGGCTTTCGGTCACCCAGGTGAACGGCGTGCCCGACGACGCGCTCCAGATCCCCGCCGCCGACGCCGTGGTGGTGGCGCTGAAGTCGCGCACCAATCCGCCCGAGGACGCGGTGGCCTGGTCGCTCGCCGCGCTCAAATGGCTGCAGGCGCGCGGCGCCGAGCGCATCTATTTCAAGTATTGCTCGACCTTCGATTCCACGCCGCGCGGCAACATCGGCCCGGTCACCGAGGCGCTGATGCGCGCGCTGCACAGCGACTTTGCGGTCGCGACGCCGGCCTATCCGCGCAACGGCCGCACGGTCTACCTCGGGCATCTTTTCGTCGGCGACGTCCTGCTCTCGGAGTCGGGCATGCAGAACCATCCGCTCACGCCGATGACCGACGCCAATCTGGTGCGCGTGCTCGCCGCGCAGACCGAGGGCAAGGTGGGGTTGCTGTCCAGCGCCGACGTCGAGGCCGGGGTCGACGCGCTGCGCGCGCGCTGTGCGCAACTGCGCGGCGAGGGTTATCGTCACGCGATCCTGGATGCGACGCGCGATGAGCATCTGCTGGCCGCGGGCGAGGGTTGCCTCGATCTCGCGCTCACCACGGGCGGCGCCGGGCTCGGCATGGGGCTCGCGCGTGCGCTCGCCAAACAAGGCCGGGTGGCGCGCAAGGGTGCGCCGTCGCGGCTGCCCCCCCTCGACGGTCCGGGCGTGGTGCTCTCGGGTAGCTGCTCGAAGGCGACGCTGGGTCAGGTCGCCGCGGCGCAGGCGCGTTACCCGAGCTTCGAGCTCGATCCGCTGAAGCTGGCGCAAGGCCCCGGTCAGGTCGACGAAGCCCTGGCCTGGGCGCGCACGCGACTCGGCGCGACGCCGATCCTGATTTCCGCCTCGGCCCCGCACGAACGCGTCGCACGGGTGCACGACGCGCTCGGCCAGGCGCGCGCGGCCGAGCTGGTCGAAGATGCCTTCCGGCGCATCGCCACGGCGCTCGCGGCGGCCGGCGTGCGCACGTTCGTCGTCGCCGGCGGGGAGACCTCGGGCGCCGTGGTCGAAGCGCTCGGTGTGCGGGCGCTGGCGATCGGGCCGGAGATCGCGCCGGGCGTACCCTGGACCGCCGCGGTCGGCGGCGCGCCCTACCGGCTCGCGCTCAAGTCCGGCAACTTCGGTGGGCCGGACTTCTTCTCCCGGGCGTTCGAGGTGCTGGCATGAGCGAGTCCGCGCTGCGCGAGGCGCTGGTGCTGTTCGGCCAGTCACTTTATGCGCGCGGCTACGCGCACGGCAGCTCGGGCAACCTGTCGGTGCGGCTGCCCGACGGCCTGCTGGTGACACCGACCAACTCCTGCCTTGGCAGGCTCGACCCCGCGCGCATCGCCAGGGTCGATGCGCACGGCCGGCACGTGGCCGGCGACGCGCCGTCGAAGGAGGCCTTCCTCCACCTGGCGATGTACCAGGAGCGCCCGGCTGCGCAGGGCATCGTGCACCTGCACTGCACCCACTGCGTCGCGCTGTCCTGTCTGGTCCACGACACGCCGGACGATGTGCTGCCGCCGATTACCGCGTACTACCGGATGCGCATCCGGCAGCTGCCGCTGCTGCCGTATTTCCGGCCCGGTGATCGCGCGCTCGCCGAGGTGGTGCGCGAAAAGGCGCGCACGCACCACGCGGTGCTGCTGGCGAATCACGGCCCGGTGGTCGCGGGCAAATCGCTCGAGGATGCGGTGTACAACGCCGAAGAGATGGAGGAGACCGCGAAGCTGTTCTTCCTGCTCAGCGGACGCGCGACACGGCTGCTGGACGGCGCCCAGATCGCCGACCTGGACACGCATTTCCCGAGCTGAAAACCCCTCGCCGCATGCACCTGCTCGACGTCGTCGCGCTGCTCGTCTCGCTCACCGCGCTGCTCGCCTACGCCAATCACCGCTTGCTGCGTCTGCCGACGACGATCGGCGTGATGCTGATCGCGCTGCTGCTTTCGTTTGCGCTGATCCTCGCCGGCGAGCTGGGCTACGGCGTCGAAGCCTGGGCCGAGAGGATCGTCGCGCGCATCGATTTCAACGAGGCGCTGATGCACGGCATGCTGAGCTTCCTGCTGTTTGCCGGCGCACTGCACGTCGACCTGAACGACCTGGCGCGGCAGAAATCCATCATTGCCACGCTGGCGACGGCCGGCATCCTGCTGTCGACCGTCCTCGTCGGCAGTGCGCTCTACCTGCTGCTGCCGCTCGCCGGCATGGCGCTGCCTTATGTCTGGTGCCTGGTGTTCGGCGCGCTGATCTCGCCGACCGACCCGATCGCAGTGCTCGGCATCCTGAAGAGCGCCAAGGTGCCGCGCAGCCTGGAAGTCAAGGTCGCCGGCGAGTCGCTGTTCAACGATGGCGTGGGGGTGGTGGTGTTCCTCGTGCTGCTCGGCATCGCGACGCGCGGCGGCGACGTGTCGGCGACTGCGGTGGCCGGGCTGTTCGCGCTGGAGGCGCTGGGCGGCGTGCTGCTCGGCCTCGGTCTCGGCATGCTGACCTACGGGATGCTGAAGAGCGTCGACAGCTACCAGGTCGAGGTGCTATTGACGCTCGCGCTGGTGATGGGCGGCTATGCGCTCGCCACGGCACTGCACACCTCGGGACCGATCGCGATCGTCGTTGCCGGGCTTTTCATCGGCAACCAGGGGCGACGCTTCGCGATGAGCGACACCACGCGCGAGCACCTCGACACCTTCTGGGAGCTGGTCGACGAGATCCTCAACGCGGTGCTGTTCGTGCTGCTCGGCCTCGAGATCCTGGTGCTCAGCTTCCGCGGCGAGTACCTCGTCGCCGGGCTGTTGACCATTCCGGTGGTGCTGCTGGCACGCTGGGCGAGCGTCGGGCTGCCGGTGCTTGCGATGCGCCGCCGGCGCCGCTTCACGCCGGGTGCGATCACGGTCATGACCTGGGGCGGGCTGCGCGGCGGCATCTCGGTCGCGCTCGCGCTCAGCCTGCCGGCGGGCAGCGAGGCACGCGAGCTGCTCATCGCGATGACCTACGTGGTGGTGGTGTTCTCGATCCTGGTGCAGGGCCTGTCGGTCGGCGCGGTGGTACGGCGCGTGGTGCACGACGCCACATAGAATAGGCGCCCATG
>LJTQ01000199.1:0-5682 GCA_001303445.1 Betaproteobacteria bacterium SG8_39
GTGCCCCTCGAGTACCTGACCGCGGCTTCCATGGTCGTGCTCGCGGCGGCCGATCTCATGCGCCTGCCGGGCGCAGTCGTCGCCGCCGCTGCGGGGGTTGCGGTCGTCCTGCACGTGGCGCGATGCCTGCGCTGGCGTGGCTGGCGCACGGCCGGCGAGCCGCTGCTTTGGACGCTACACCTCGGCTATCTGTGGTTTATCGCCGCGCTCGCGTTGCGCGCACTCGCGGAGCTGGTGCCGCTGGTGCCGCGCGATGCCTGGATTCACGCCTTCACGGTGGGTGCGCTCGGGTTGACGATGACCGGGTTGATGACGCGCGTCGTTCTGCGGCATACGGGCAGGGCGCTCTTAGTCGGCGCGTGGATGATCCTTGCCTTCGCCGCGATGTTCGCGGCGGCGCTGCTCCGGCTCTCCGTCCCACTCGCGGGCGCGGGTGCCTGGGCGATTACCGCATCGGCCGCGTTATGGGCGGTCGCGTTCCTGCTTTACCTGCTGCGCTACGGCCTGCTGCTGCTGCGGCCAAGCCTGCCGCGCGCGGGCGCGGCACCGTGAACGCCACGCTGCCGCGGGTGCACCCGACAGTGGTGCATATGCTGGCAGAGGCGGCCGCGCGGCGCGGGCAGGCGCCGGCGCTGGTCTGCGGTGGGCAGCGCCTCGATTACGACGGCTACGTCACGGCGGTCGCTGCGTTTGCTGCCGAGCTCGAGACCCGAGGCGCGCGCGGGGCGCGCGTCGCGACGCTGCTACCGAATTCGATCGATGCCTGTATCGCGGCCTTTGCGGTGCTCGCGGCCGGGGCGCAGCACGTGCCGCTCAATCCGCTCTACACGCAGCGCGAGCTGACGCAGATTCTCGAAGACGCGTCACCCGCCGTGCTTGTGATCGACGAAGGATTGCTCGACGCGGGCGCGCCGGCCGCGGCGGCAGCCGGCGTGCCGCATCGCGTGATCCTCGGGCGCGCGACGCGGCGGCTCGATGTGCCGGCGCGGCGCTCGACAATACCCTCGATGCCGCACCCGGGGCAGCTCGCCCTGCTCCAGTACACCGGCGGTACGACGGGACGTCCGAAGGGCGTGAACCTCACGCATGCCGCCATCGCGGTCAACGTTTCGCAGCGCGAGGGTCTGCTGCCGACGCGCCCGGATGTCGAGCGCGTCCTCTGCGTGATGCCGCTGTTTCATTCCTATGCGATGGCGATGGGTCTGTTCCTGGCCGCCTACTGTCGCGGCTGCTTGGTGGTGCTGGAGCGCTACCAGCCCGAACGGCTGCTCGAGACGATTGCCGGTGAACGCATCACCATTTTCCCGGGCAGCCCGACGCTGTTCGTCGGCCTGATGGCGCACGCCGATTTCGCACGCAGCGACTGGTCGAGCGTGCACACCTGCTACTCGGGTGCGGCGCCGCTCGCCGAAGAGACCCTGCGCCGCTGGTGCAGGGTGGTGCCGGCGCCGGTCTACGAAGGCTACGGTCAGACCGAGGCGGGCCCGGTGCTGTCGTTCAATCCGGTCGGCGGCCCGATCAAGCCGGGCTCGGTCGGCGTCCCGGTCGCCGACACGGTCCTCGAGGTCGTCGATGTAGAGACCGGCACGCGCGTGCTGCCCGCCGGCGAGCGCGGCGAAATCCGCGCGCACGGACCGCAGCTGATGCAGGGCTACCGCAACCGGCCCGAGGAAACGGCGCAGGCGCTGCGCGACGGCTGGCTGTATACCGGCGACATCGGGGAGTTCGACGCCGACGGCTACCTCTACGTGCGCGACCGCAAGAAGGACATGGTGATCGTGGGCGGCTATAACGTCTATCCGCGCGAGGTCGAGGAAGTGCTCTGCACGCACCCGGCGATCGCCGAAGCTGCGGTGGTCGGCGCCCCCGATGCCTATCGCGGTGAAATCCTGCGGGCTTACGCAGTGCTGCGTGCCGGCGCGACGGCAACCGCCGCGGACCTGCTCGCCCACTGCGCGGCCAACCTGGCGAAATACAAGGTGCCCGCGACGCTCGAGCTGCTCGCCGCGCTGCCCAAGACCTCGGTGAGCAAGACCGACAAGCAGGCGCTACGCGCTCGAGCGCGCGGCGCGGCGTGAACGGCTCAGCGCTTGAGCACCTCGCCGACCAGCGCTGCTGCCTTGAGCAGCTCTTCGTCCGAATTGAGGATGTCCGGGCACAGGCGCAGCCGGTCGCCGCGCGCGTCGGCCGTCACGCCCTGCGCGGCGAGTGCCTCGACCAGCCGGCTCGCCTCGGGGTGCACGATGCTGACGAAGGCGCCGTAGTCCTCGCTCACCCCTTCCACGGTCACCCGCGCGACGCGAAACAGCGCGTCGGCGAGCAGGCTCTTCTGGCGCAGGTTGTACTCGCGCAGTCGCTCGACGCCGATGGCGAGCGCGAGCTCGAGGCCGGCGCGCGCCTGCGCGTAGGTCAGCACGGGCGGCGTGGATTCGAGCCAGGCGTTGCCGCCGGGGCCGAACTCGGGCGGCTCCGGGCGCAGGTAGGCAAACGGCTCGCGCTTCGCGAACCATCCCGTGTCGAGCGTGCGCAGCGTTTCGGCGAGGCCGGGGCGCACGTACAGCCAGCAGGCGCCGGGCCCGCCGCGCAGATACTTGTACGAACCGCCAATGGCGAAATCGACGTCGAGTTCGCGCAGGTCGAGCGGCAGTACGCCCGCGTGATGGTAGACGTCGAGCAGCACCAGCGCGCCGGCAGCGTGCGCGTCGCGCACCAGGCGCCGCAGGCCGGGCACCCGGTCGCCCGTGCGGAACATCACGCTCGAGAGGACGATCAGCTCCGCCTGCTCGACCGCGAGCTCGCGCCAGGGCGTGACGCGTAGCGCGATGCGTCCGCGCTTGCGGTAATTGCGCAGGATGAAATCGATCGAATCGAATTCGCCGTCGCTGGTTGCGACCCGCGGCTCGCCCGAGAGCGCATTGAGCACCGCGCGCAAGCCCTGGCCGGCGCTCGTCTTCGGCACGATGCAATCGGCACGCGGCGCGCCGACCAGCCGCGCGACGAGTGCGCGAAACTGCTCGCGCTCGGCGAGCCACCCGTCCCAAGCATCACCCAGATCGCGGTACCAGGCGTCGAGCGAGGCGCGCACGTCCTCGGCCGCGCGGTCGGGCGGGCGACCGATCGAGTGGTTGGCGAGGTAAATGTCCTTGCGCGCCCGCACGCGCGAGAACAGTGGCCACAGGTGCTGGCGCAGGCCTTCGGCTTCGAGCGGCCCGCGGCCGAGCGCGCCGACCGCGCGATCGATTTCACTGCCTTTCGTTTCCATCTCCGCCATCCGGCGCATCCGCGAACTGCCTGCAGGCGATGTTAGCCGAGCGGCGCAGCCGGGGGCAACGCGCAGGTCCTATAATCGCGCCTCGTCATGGGAGGTCAGCGATGCTCAAGCTCTGCGGTTTCCACGTCAGCAATTACCACAACAAGGTGCGCATCGCGCTGCTCGAGAAGGGCATTGCCTTCGAGGAAGACGCGACCATCCGGCCCTCCCAGAAGGAGGCATGGCTGACGCGCTCGCCGATGGGCAAAGTGCCGATCCTGGAGGTCGACGGCACGACGCTCACCGAGTCGCAGGTCATCTGCGAATACCTCGAGGACGCGTACCCCGAAAAGCCGCTCTTGCCGAAGGATGCGCTGGCGCGCGCCAAGGTGCGCGAGCTTGCCACGCACATCGAGTGGCACATGGAAATGGTGGTGCGGCGTCTCTATACGCAGGCCTTCTTCGGCGGCACGGTGAGCGACGAGGTGAAGCAGGCGGTCGACAAGGACATCACGCGCGGCGTACGCACCCTGAAAGCGCTCGCCAAGTTCGAGCCGTTCATCGCCGGCAAGGAGCTGACCCTGGCCGACTGCGCGGCGTTCGTGCATCTGCCGCTGGTGTCGCTGTCGACCAAGCTGGTGCTGGGTCGCGACGCGCTGGAGAGCGTTCCCCAGGTCAAGGACTACCTCAAGGGACTGCGTGCGCGGCCGGCGTTTGCGCAGGTCGACGAGGACCGTAAAGCCGCCGCGGCGGCGATGGCGGCGGCGAAGAAGACCTGAGCCGAGCGGCTCAAAGGGCGAGCGGATCGCGCTCGCCGCGCAAGTCTTCCATGCGCGCGTGAATTGCCGGCGCGATGCGTTCGTGCGTCGGGATGTGGAAGCGTTCCGACCGAATGGCGTCGAGCACGGCGTCGGCGGCCTGCGCGGAGGCGATCCCGCCCCGTACATCCGGCATGGTTCAGTGCCTGTCCAGCCAGTCGGCCGCTTCGCGCCATAGCGTGTCGCGAAACGGCTCGCGGAAAAAGCCGAAATGGCCGATGCGCTGCACGCCGACCTCCTGGGGCGACACGCGCCGGATTTCGCCGCGCGCCGAGGGGTAAAGCCTGAGCAAGGCCTCGACCGCCGCCTGCGGTGCATAGCGATCGTCGGTCGGCGCAACCACGCGCAGCGGCGCACGGACGCGCACGAAATCGGCGTGGGCGTTGAGTGCGCCGACGACGTACTCGGGGTGGCGGCACCAGCGCACCCATTCCAGCGCGACACCTGCGGGCAGGTCCTCGCCCATGCCGATACGCGAGGCGGCGGCGTAGCCGTGCAGGCGGGTGATCGCAGGAATGAACGCATGCGTGAACGCCCACATCCCCACGCGCTGTGCGCCGCGCCAGTGACGCCAGTAGCCGCTCTGCGAGCCGACGGCGAGCATGGCGGCGATGCGCTCGCGCTGCGGCAGCAGGCCGACGATCTGGCCGCCGAAGCTGTGGCCGACGGCCATCAGCCGGGCGCCCGGGGCGATGCGCTCGAGATAGCCGAACGCGGCCGGCACATCGCGCTCGGCCCAGTCGCGCATCGATGCGCCGTAGCCTTTGAGGCTTGCCGGTCTGGAGCGGCCGATGCCGCGGTAGTCGTAGGTCAGCACGCCGAAGCCGCGCCCGGCGAGATAGGCCGCGAAACCCGCGTAGTAGGTCTGCTTGACGCCGGTCGCGGCCTGGATCGCGATCGCGCGCTGCATGCTGCCCGCGGGGCGGAACAGCGTCGCGCCCAGCCGCACGCGGTCGCTGGTCTCGATTTCGATCGCTTCGCTCATTGCAACGCGTGCCACAGCATGACCATGCCGCCGACCAAGATCAGCGCCTCGATCGCGAGCGTGTGCAGGCGCGCACCCATGCGCTCGACCAGAAACGCCGCCAGCCAGCTTCCCGGCACGGTCACCAGGCCGATGGCTGCACCGAGCGTAGCGTAGCGCAGGTCGAGCAGGTCGAAGCGCCCGTAGAGTGCGGCGCGCACCACGTCGACGATGATGGTGATCAGCGCGTCGGTCGCCAGCACCGTCGTCCCGCCGAAGCCCGCGCCGAGCAGCAGCGAGATTAGGATCACCCCGGTGCCCGAGGCGAAGCCCGAGGCGAGGCCGAAGACGCCGGCGCCGGTGACCAGCCCCTTCGGTCCGAGCGTCAGCTGACGCCGCTTGAGGATGCGGCGCAGCGGAATCGAGCCGAGCACGAACAGTGCCAGCACGATGCCGAGCGCGCGCGCATCGAGCACGGCGAAGATCCAGGTCCCGACGAGCAGCGCGGGCAGGGCACCGGCGCAGACGAAGGCCACGGCGCGCAGGTTCACCGCTCGGCGGTAGAACCAGAAGCGCCCGCCATTGATCAGGACCCCGGCAACCGCCAGCACGGGCACGGTGGCTTTCGGGCCGATCAGCGGCACCAGCGC
>LJTQ01000199.1:5690-7079 GCA_001303445.1 Betaproteobacteria bacterium SG8_39
GCCGTGAGGATGATGCCGGTGCCGAAGCCGCCGATGCCGCCGATCACCGCCGCGGCGGCCGCGAGCAGCGCCACTGCGGCGAAGGTCGTCGGATCGAGCAGCATGGTCGGCGGGCGCGCCGCGCCGCCCGCCTCAGGCCGCCGGTTTCGGTACCGGCCGCGGTCGGCCGTTCGGGTCGATCGCGACGAAGGTCAGCACGGCCTCGGTGACCTTGACCACCTTCGGATCCTCGCGGCCGCGCTCGGCATAGACCTCGACGTCGACCGTGATCGAGGTGTTGCCGATGCGCACCACCGTGGCGTACAGCGACAGCACATCGCCGATCTGCACCGGCTCCTTGAAGACAAACTGGTTGACTGCGACGGTCGCCACCCGCCCGCGCGCGACGCGCCCGGCGACGATGCCGCCCGCGATGTCGACCTGCGCCATGATCCAGCCGCCGAAGATGTCGCCGTTGTGGTTCGCGTCCGCGGGCATCGGTACCACGCGCAGCGACGGCGCGCGGTCCGTGGGCAGGGCGAGGGCTTCGCGGGTGGTGGGCATGGGCCGAGGGAGACTAGCCGATCGCGCACCCCGGGGCAATCGACGCGCCGCGTGCCGTCGGCGCGGTGATAAGGTGCGCGCATGCCGAAATCGCTGCCCGCAGAGCCGCTGGCCGAAAGCGCTGGGCTCGCTCGCAGATGGGCGCGCACGCTGTGCCGCACGGACCCCTTGACGGGCGAACGCTGCGACTGGAATCACGGCCTGTGGCAGATTCTGCGACTGCTCGAACTGAACGCGACGCCCGCGGACCAGCCGGCGTTGTGCCGGGAGGCGCTGCGCGCGCTGCAAACGGGCTCGGACGGAACGCGCGTCCTGGTTTCGGGTTCGGCGGACTACGGCATGCTGCACCAGGTTCTCGCCGCCTGGAGCGACCGCGATCGCGCGCCGGACGTCACGGTCGTCGATATCTGCGAAACGCCGCTCGCGCTGAATCGCTGGTACGCGGAGCGTGTCGGCGCATCCATTGCCACGCGCTGCAGCGACATGCTGGAGTACGACGAGCCGCTGCCGTTCGATGCCGTGTGCACGCATTCGTTTCTCGGCCAGTTCGCGCCCGATGCGCGGGCGCGGCTGATCGAGAAATGGCATGCGCTGCTGCGTCCCGGCGGCATTGCGGTGACGGTGAACCGGATCCGGCCGGGTACGGCGCCCGGACCGGTCGCATTCGGCGCACAACAGGCCGTCGCGCTGCGCGCCATGATCGAGCGGCTGGCGCCGAGCCTGCCGCCCGCGGTCGGCGTCGACGGCGCGACGCTCGCCGCGGACGCCGAGCGCTACGCGCTGCGCCAGCGGCCGCACCCGATCGCTTCGGTGGCGGAGATCCGTGCGCTGTTCGAGCGGGGCGGG
>LJTQ01000200.1 GCA_001303445.1 Betaproteobacteria bacterium SG8_39
TCGCGTAGCGCGGACTCGATGAGATCGTTGAGCGCCGCATCATCGAACCGCTCCCACCATCGCGCGTTGGCCAACTCGGCCGCCTGCGGATAGTCGACGCGCCACGCCGAGGGCACGTCCAGCTGCGGGCGCTCGTAGTCGGGGCCGACGACGGTGCAGGCGGCAAGCGCAGAAGCCAGCGCAACGACCAGATAGGCATGCCGCATGTCAGTCGCTCTCACGCGGCGCATGCGGCACGTCCGGCGCTTCGCCGCCATGCGAGGTGCCTGCGGTGTCGGCGGTCGCCTTGCCCGCGAATCGCGCGCTCATCGACTCCAGAAGCCAGAAGAACAGCGGCACGAAAAAGATGGCGACGAAGGTCGAGGCCAGAATTCCGCCGATCACGCCCGTGCCGATCGCGCGCAGGCTATTGGCGCCCGGCCCGGTCGCGATGGCGAGTGGCACGCAACCGAGCCCGAAGGCGAGCGAGGTCATGACGATCGCGCGCAGCCGCAGGCCGGCGGCCTCGATGGCCGCCTCGCGCGCTCCCATGCCGTGGCGCACGCGCTCGATGGCGAACTCGCAGATCAGGATCGCGTTCTTCGCCGACAGGCCGACCAGCGTCACCAGACCGACCTGGAAGTAGACGTCGTTCTGCAGTCCGAGCACCCAGGTGAGCCCCAGCGCGCCGAGCACCGCGAACGGCACCGAGAGCACGACCGCGACGGGCAGGGTCCATTTCTCGAACTGCGCGGCGAGCAGCAGGAAGACAACGATCAGACCGAAGATGAAGGCGGAGGACGACGTGCCGCCGGACGCCTTCTCTTGCAGCGCCTGCCCCGCCCAGGAAAAGGAGAAGTCGCCCGGCAGTGTCTCGCCGGCGACGGCCTCCATCGCCGCAATCGCCTGTCCGGAGCTGTAGCCGGGCGCCTGGCTGCCGTTGATCTTGACCGCCGGAAAGCCGTTGAAGCGCGTCAGCAGCTTGGGCGACGCGACGTAGCGCGTCGTGATCAGCGCCGAGAGCGGCACGTTGGCGCCGGATTTCGAGCGCACGTAAACCTTGTCGAAGTCCTTCGGATCGACGCGGTACGCCGCATCGGCTTGCATGACGACCCACCAGACACGACTGAACTGGCTGAACTGACCCGCGATCTGCGAGCCGAAGAACGCCTGCAGGGTCTGGAACACGTCGCTCACCGGCACGCCCATCACCTCCGCGCGGTTGCGGTCAAGATCGACGAACAGCTGCTGGGTCGCTGCGCGGAACGTCGTGCTGACGCCGGCCAGCTCGGGCCGCTGCCGCGCCTTGGCGAGAAAGGCCTGCACCGCAGCGCCGGTGGCGCGCGCATCGCCCGAGCCGCGGTTCTGGATGTAGAACTCGAACCCTCCGGTCGTGCCCATGCCCGGAATCGACGGCGGATTGAGACCGACGGCAAAGCCCTCGCGCAGCGCGACGAACTGCGCGTTCAGGCGCTTCAGTGTATCGAAGGCGAGCAGATCCTCGCTGCTGCGTTCCTCGAACGGCTTGAGCAGGCCGAAAATGATGCTGGAATTGTTCGAGATCTGACCGTCGATCAGGCTGTAGCCGTCAACCGTGCCGACGTCCTGCACCGCGCGGTCGGCGCGCACGATGTCCTCGAGCTTGCGCGAGAACTGTCCGATGACCTCGAGGCTCGCCGTGTCCGGCGCGGCAGCAACGACGAAAAAGTACCCCTGGTCCTCGTCGGGCACGAAGCTCGAGGGCAGGATGCGGAACATCGTGACGATGCCGAACAGGACCGCGGCGAATACCGCAAGCGACAGCGGCCAGGCCTGAAGGACCCGCGCCACAGCGCCGACGTATCCCTTGCGCAGCGCCTCAAAGCCGTTTTCGAACCAGCGAAAGAAGCCCTTCTTCTCGCCGTGATGCGCCTTGATGATGATCGCGGCGAGGGCCGGCGAGAGCGTCAGCGCCATGATCCCCGAAATCACCATCGAGATCGAAATGGTGATCGCGAACTGTTTGTAGAGCGTCCCCGTCACGCCGCCGAGGAAGGCCGTGGGCAGGAACACCGCGACCAGCACCATGACGATCGAGATCAGCGCTCCGGCGATCTCGGCCATCGCGCGCTTCGAGGCCTCCAGCGCCGAGAGGTGGTGCGTCGTCATGTTCACCTCGACGTTCTCGACCACGACGATCGCGTCGTCGACCACCAGTCCGATCGCGAGAATCATGCCGAACAGCGTCAGCATGTTGACCGAGAAGCCGAACAGGTGCATGCCGACGAAGGTGCCGATGATCGATACCGGCACGGCGAGAATCGGGATGATCGTCGCTCTCAGGCTCTGCAGGAAGAGGAAAACCACTGCGACCACCAGCACGACCGCCTCGAAGAAGGTGTGCACCACCTTGTCGATCGAGTTCAGCGTGAACAGGCTGGTGTCGAGCACGACCTTGTAGTCGAGTCCGGTGGGAAACTGAGCCTTAAGCTCTTCCATGCGCTTGCGCACCGCTTTCGCGGTCTCGACCGCATTGGCGCCCGGTTGCTGGTACACGGCGATCGTCGTCGCGAGCTTGCCGTTCATGCGGCTCGCGACCGAGTAGTCCTGCTTGGCGAGCTCGACGCGCCCGATGTCCTTGATGCGCACGATCGCGGTGCCCTGCTTCGCCGCGCGGACGATGATGTCCTCGAACTCCGTAGGCTTGGTCAGCAGCCCCTGCGCCGTGACCACGAACTGCTGCGCGACGCCGGGCAGCGTCGGCGGTCCGCCGATCTGCCCAATGCCGAAGGTTTGGTTCTGGCTCTGGATCGCCGCCGCCACCTCCTGCACCGTGATGCCCAGCTGCGCCATGCGGTCGGGCTGCAGCCAGACGCGCATCGCCAGATTGGGCAAGCCCATGAACTGTGAGCGGTTCGCGCCCGGCACGCGCTTCAGCTCCTCGAGAACGTAGAGGTTCGCGTAATTGTCGAGGTAGGTCGCGTCGTAGCGCTCGTCGGGCGAATAGACCGAGATCACCATCATGATGCTCGAGGACCGCTTGTCGACGGTGATTCCCTGCTGCACCACGGCCTGCGGCAGCTGCGAGGTCGCCTGGCTCACCCGGTTCTGCACGTTGACCTGGTTGATGTCCGGGTTCGTGCCGGGCTTGAACAGCACGTTGATCGAGACGTTTCCGCTCGAGGAGCTGGTCGAGTAGAAGTAGAGCAGATTGTCGACGCCGTTGATCTGCGCCTCGATCGGCGATGCGACCTGGTTCGCGATCACCTCGGCGGTCGCGCCCGGATAGCGTGCCGACACCTGCACCTGCGGCGGCGCCAGTTCGGGGTACTGCTCGATCGGCGCGACCGACATCGCCACCAGGCCGCCGAGCACGATCAGGATCGAGATGACCGACGACAGGATCGGCCGGTCGATGAAGAAGTGGGTAAACATGCCTCGACGCTTCGAGCCGGTCTACTTCTTCGCGCCGGCGTCTTTCGCTGCCGGCTGCGCATTGCCCTGCCCCGGCTCGACGATCTTCACCGGCTGGCCCGGCACGACCTTGAGCACGCCCTGGACCACCACGCGGTCGCCCGCGTGCAGGCCGGTGACGACCACGATATCGGTCTTGTTGTAGTAATCGCCAACGACCACCGGGCGCAGCTCCGCGGTGCCGTCTTCCTTGATCACGTACACCAGATGGCCGTTCGAGCCCTGCTGCACGGCCAGCTGCGGAACGACGATTGCGTCCGGCCGTACCGCGCCCTTCAGGTACGCGGTGACGAACATTCCCGGCCTCAGGGCCTGCTTCGGATTCGGCAGCACCGCGCGAACGAGAAACGATCCTGTGTCCTGGCTGAACGACGGGTCGGCGAAGCTGATGCGACCGTGTTCGGGAAACGGCGTGCCATCGGGCAAGATCAGGTCGACCTCGTATTCCTGGTTTTTCGGCGGCACCAGCCGGCCTGCCGTCTGCTCCGTGCGCGACCGGGCGACCTGGTTCTGCGAAACGCTGAAGTTCACCCAGATCGGATCGAGCGCAGCCACGTAGGTCAGCAGCGCGCTGCTCGCTTGCGCGTTCAGATAGGCACCCTCGCGCTGCAGCGAGCGGCTCGCCACGCCGGTGACCGGCGAGCGGATGGTCGTATAACCCAGGTTGAGCCCGGCCGAGGTCACCTGGGCATTCGCCGCGTGGACCGCGGCAGTCGCCGCGTCGTACTCGCCCTGTGCACGATCGAGATCGGCCTGCGAAAGCGCGTTCTGCTGGGCGAGCGGCTTGACCCGGTTGAGCGTTGCCGTCGCCGTCTTGAGCCGCGCCTGCTGCGCGAGCAGCGCGCCGCGGGCAGCGTCGAGCTGCGCCTTGAAGGGCTTGGGATCGATCCGGAACAGCACCTGGCCTTCCTTCACCAGCTCGCCTTCCTGGTAGGCGATCTTGTCGAGGTAGCCCGAGACGCGCGCGACGATGTCGACCTGGCGGGAACTCTCCGTCTGCGCGACAAACGTGGAGATCGCGGGAATGGTTTTCGGCTCCACCGTGATGACCGATACCTGCGGCGGGGGGCGCTTTGCCGGCGGCGGGGCTTCGGAGCAACTGGCGGCGAGCACCGCGACGGCGACGAGCGATGCGGGTGCTAAGGCGTAGGCGCGTGCGAGCATAAACAGACCGTTCCGTGAGTGCTTGGAAGTCCTGTCCCGGCGTGACCAACTGGCATCGACGCCTAGGCCGCCAAAAATCGGCGCGGCTTGCGTTAGATCAATTACCGGGCGGGACCAAACCTGATACTGATGCGAGACCGAGTATACGTGCGATACGTCGCGTCGCCCTTACGCCCGACCTCCCGTTCCGAAATATGACCCTACCCTGTACAGTGCTGCTCCAGCGGTACGCCGCAACGATACTCCTCGTCGGACTAATGGCTTTTGGAGGCGCCGCGCGTGCGCAGGACGCGCCACCGCCGCTCAAAGCCGAGGAGATCGAGGCGCTGGTTGCGCCGATTGCGCTCTACCCGGACGATCTGCTGTCGCAGGTACTGATGGCTTCGACCTACCCGCTCGAGGTCGTGCAGGCGGCGCGCTGGGTGAAGGCGAACCCGAACGTGAAGGGCGAAGCGGCGGTCAAGGCGGTCGAAAACCAAAATTGGGACGTGAGCGTGAAATCGCTCGTCGCTTTCCCCCAGGTCCTCGAGCCGATGAACGACAAGCTCGACTGGACGCAAAAGCTCGGCGACGCCTTCCTCGCAGACCAGAAGGCGGTGCTGGACGCCGCGCAGCGCCTGCGCGGCCGCGCGCAAGGCGAAGGCAACCTGCAGTCGAACGAGCAGCAGACGATCATCGTCGAACAGGCCGCGCCACAGCAGACCGTGATCAAGATCGAGCCGGCAGATCCGCAGGTGATCTACGTACCGGCTTACAACCCGACCGTGATCTATGGCGTGTGGGGCTACCCCGCTTATCCGCCGTTTTTCTGGCACCCGTATCCTTACTATTACCCGGGCGGCGCGTTCGTTCGCGGCTTCGCCTGGGGCGTGGGCGTCGCGGCCGCGGGAGCGATTTTTGGCGGCTGCAACTGGCGACGCGGCGACGTCAACATCAACGTCAACAGGGCCGTCAACATTGACCGCAATTTCAATCGCACCAACATCGGCAGCGGCGGCAAGTGGCAGCACAACGTGAGCCATCGCAAAGGTGTTCCGTACCGCGACTCCGCGAGCCGCGAAAAGTACGGCGGG
>LJTQ01000026.1 GCA_001303445.1 Betaproteobacteria bacterium SG8_39
GAGCTCGACGATGCCGAAGGTCGCCGCGGGAAACTTGAGCAGCGGCGGCAGATCCGCGAGCGGCACGCGCAGCGGGAACGCGTCCGCATTGACGAGGCGCCGCCCGTCGAGATCGGCGAAGTCCGCCGGCAGCTCGAGCGTCAGCTCGGCGAGCCCGGGGAAGGGTGCCTTGAAGCGCACCTCGTGCACCGTGGCGGCGCGATCGTCGCTCGAGAAGTGCGGCCGCCGCAGGCCCTGCGGCGTCTTCAGCACGATCGCCTCCGCGGCCTTGCGCGTGACCGGCGTGGTGAATTCGATGCGCAGCGGCGCCACCGGCGCACAGGGCGCCTTGGCGTTCTCGCGCGTGCAATGCAGGGTGGCACGAAATTCGGGCCGTACCGCGTAGTGCACGCGCTGCACGACGCGCGTGACGATGCCGGTCGGTTTGCCCTCGCGCAAGGCCTCGATGCCGGCGCCCCAGACGATCGTCACCTTGGCGCCGGGCGGCAGCCGTTGCGCGCAACGCGCGATGACGACCTGCTCGGCGCGCGCGCCGAGCTTGAGGTGCGCGAGCAGCGCGTCGCGCTCGGCGTCGCTGACGAAGGCGAGCGGGATGCGCTCGGCGACGCCCTGTGCCTGGCACCAGGCGTGCGCCTGCACGCTTTCGCGCCGCGCCGGTCCGGTGAGCACCAGCACGAAGGGCTGCTCTTCCTCGATGCGCGCGCCCTCCCAGGGAATGCTGCGCACGATCGCCGGACCGCCGGTGCTGAAGGCGAAGCTGCTGCGGCCACGCGCCGCGCTGCCGGCGAGCGCGCGCAGCGCCGGCCTGAGGCTGAAACGGCAGTCGGTGCCCGGCGGCAGACTGCGCTCGAACTGGAAGACCCATTCGCGCGAATTCAGCCAGCGCCCGCTGCCGCGCGCGTCGCACTGCAGGGCGAACGGGGCCGGCGCATCCTGCGCGCCGAAGGCCACCATGTCCTCGCTGAAGCGAGCGTGCGCCTGTGTGACGCGCGCGACCTCGCCCTGCGGCGTGAAGCGATCGACCTGAAAAGCCTGCGCCGCCCCTGCGAGCAGCAGGCCGACGCAGAAAATCAGGCCGATCCGGCGCGGCATCAGCGCGGCAGATGCGTCAAGTGCGACAAAGGCCGCTGGTTCTCGAGCGCGTTCTCGGTGCCGCCGAAGCGCTGGCTGATGATGCGCGGCATGGCGAGAAAGTCGTGCGGGAAGCCGAGCTCGATCCGGCTCGCAGCGTCCAGCCGCGCGAGTTCGGATTCGGAGAGCGGATACGCCAGGCAGCCAAAATTTTCCTTAGCCTGCGCGCGCGTGCGGGCGCCGACGATCGGGATCATCTGCTGGCCCTGCTGGCGCGCCCAGTTGATCGCCACCTGAGTCATGGTGCAGCCCTTTTCCTTGGCGATCTCCTCGACCCGGTGCGCAATTGCGAGGTTGCGCTCGGTGATCCGCCGCGCAGCCATGCCCGCGCGCAGGGTATCCGCCGGCGCGTTGGGATCGGCCGCGCGGTGAAATTTGCCGGTCAGAATGCCCTGCCCGACCACGCCCCACAGCGTGACCGCGAGGCCGAAGGCCTTCGCCATCGGCAGCAGCTCGCGCTCGGAGGTGCGCTCGATCAGGCTGTAATCGATCTGGATGCCGGCAAAGGCGCTCCAGCCGCGCAGCTCGGCCAGCGTGTTGGACTGCGCGACGATCCACGCCGGCGCATCGGATATGCCGAGATAGAGCACCTTGCCTGCGCGCACCAGGTCGTCGAGCGCCCGCATCACCTCCTCGACGCGCGTGGTGAAGTCCCACTGGTGCAGCCAGTACAGGTCGACGTAGTCGGTCTTCAGCCGCTTGAGGCTGGCTTCGAGAGACTGCACGATGCCCTTGCGATGGTTGCCGCCGGCGTTGGGATCCCCGGCGCGCATGTTGAGCGAGAACTTGGTCGCCACCACGAAGCGGTCGCGCTCGCGGGCGATGAACTCGCCGGTCCAGGCCTCGCTGGTGCCCTCGTTGTACTTGTTCGCGGTGTCGAGAAAATTGCCGCCCGCCTCGGCGTAGAGATCGAACACGCGCCGGCTCTCGGCCTTGTCCGCGCCCCAGCCCATTTCTTCGCCGAAGGTCAGCGTGCCGAGTGACAGTTCCGAGACGCGCAGCCCACTCGGTCCGAACAGTTTGTAATTCATGCGATCCCCAGCCTGATTGGTCGAAGCGCCGATTCTGCCCCAGCGAGGCTGCGCCCAGAAAATGGCGGGCCGCGGGCGCTGCGCGGCCGGAACTAAGTCACGTCATGGCGGCCAAATGGCTGTTTGACGGGCATTTGCCGTTGACCTTTAAGGGTCCGTTCTGTAGCGTTCGGGCCTTGCGCCCCAGATAGTTAGCGGCGATTGCGACCAAAATTGTCGAAGTGCCGGACGCCCATTTGAAAAGCCACGCCCGACGCGCGATGCAGCGCGCCCTGAAACGCGCCCTCGCCGCGTGCTGCGCGCTGGCCTGCACGGCGGCGCTGGCCCAATCGGCGCCGCAGGCCACGCCACTCGACGTCCTGCGCACCGCATCCGACAAAAAGCTGCAGGCCGGCGTGGATCGGGTCGTGCGCAAGCTCGATCTCGAGCCGGCGGTCGTCACCGGCCGTCTCGCGTTGGCGCTGGTCGACCTGAGCGACGCGTCACAGCCGCGCCTGGCGATGCTCAACGGCGATCGCATGATGTACGCGGCGAGCCTGCCGAAGATCGCGATCCTGCTCGGTGCGATGGTCGAGGCCGAACTCGGCCGGCTGCCGCTGAACCCGCAGACCGTCGGCGCGATGACCAAGATGATTCGCTACTCGAGCAACGAGGACGCGACGCGCGTGCTGCACTGGGTCGGCGGCGAGCGGCTGATCGATATTCTGCAATCACCGCGCTTTCACTTTTACGACGCGTCGGGCGGCGGCGGTCTGTGGGTGGGCAAGGCCTACGGCAAGGCAGCGGCCTATCGGCGCGACCCGGTGGCGCAGCTCTCGCACGGCGCGACCGCCTACCAGGTGGCGCGCTTCTACACGCTGCTCGCCAACGACAGGCTGCTCAGCCACCCGCTGAACGAGCTGATGAAGGAAACGCTTTCCAAGCCCGGCATCCGCCACAAGTTCGTCAAGGGGCTGGAGGGCAAGCCGGGAGCCCGCATCTACCGCAAGTCGGGCACCTGGAAGGACTATCACGCCGACAGTGCGCTGGTCGAGGTCGGCCGCCACCGTTACGTGCTGGTCGGCATCGCGCAGCACCGCGACGGCGGCAAGTGGCTGGTCCGTCTCGCTGCGCCGCTGCACGATCTCGTCGTGCCGCCGCAGCGCGACGTCGTCGCCCAGCGCTGAGCCCCGGACGCGGGCAGGCGTCCCGCTAACGCGCCCCGTTGTTCTTCGTAATGAGCTGCTGCAGCCGCGTGGCAAGCGCCTGGTGCTCGGCGGCCGAGTTCTTGCGCAGCACGTTCGTGATCAGGGCGCTCATGTAGTAGCGGCGGCGTTCGCCCGCGGGCGATTCGACGATCGCCGCGGAATTCATATAGTTCTTCACGTTGCCCGCGTATTTCCTGCAGGTGTAGCCGGGCTCGGGCCTGCACTGGTACAGCGAGCCCGACTTGAAATACACCGCCGCCTCGGCCAGCGCAGGCGACGAGGCATAGCGGATGCGGCGCTCGGTGACGTAGAGCATGCGTTTGATCTCGCGGCTCGACCAGACATCGACCAGGCGCCCCTGCTCCATGCGCAGCAAATAGCGCATCAGCTCGCGCGCGGTGCCGTAGCTGCCGCCGGGACCGGGCACCTTGCGCTTGCCGGTGGCGGTGAAGAAGCTCGCCTGCCGCAGCCCCTCGGGATCGAGGCCGTTCCGCGCCACCGGCTCGAGAAACGTACGCTCGAACAGCGCGGTCAGATCCTTCTTCGGCGTGTCGTCGAAGAAGCGCTTGATCTCGGCTTCCGACGGCGGGTAGGCCATGCCGTACTGGCGCAGGAGCATGGCCTCGCGCATCACCATGCCGGCGGCCGAGTTCGAGCTCGGCGAGAGCATCCAGTCGAGGTATTCGTAGAGCGAGGCCTGGTCGCCAATGCGGATCGTGCGGCGCTCGAGCCTGCGCGTCGAAGGATCGAACAGGCGCACCGTGTGGTGGTCGGACTGCGAAAAGCCGTCGGCCGTGACGGTCGTCGTTTTCAGGATGCGCTTGCGCGCAGCGATGTCCTGCGGATAGGTATCGGCGAGCGCCTGGAACAGCGCCAGCGCGACGACGATCTTGCCCACGCTGCCGACGTTCTGCCGGTGGTTGCCACGGTGCTCGGCATAGCGCGGCCGCGCCGGATCCGACAGGTCGAGCACCGCCAGTGCGTAGCTGTCCATGCTCTCGGCGAGCAGCGCGGCGATCTGGCGCGTGAACGCGGGATCGGGCGGCGGCAGATCGAAGGTCTGCCCGACCAGGCGCAGGTCGACCCCCTTCAATCCGAGCCGCGCGCCCGGCGGCTGCCTGACGTCGCGCACCAGGCCCTCGTTGGCGAGGCGGTTGCCTTCCAGGCGCCGGATGCCCGTTTCCTCATAGCCGTCGAGCGGGTAGCCCGCCGCGCCTGCCGCACCGAGCATGCAGGCGACAAACGCGAGGGCATGCAGGCATCGTGCGTGCGTCATCGGATCACCTCGCGCAGATCGACGTTGCGATCGAGATTCGCCGCAAGCGACTTGTCCATCTGAATCAGATAGCTCGAGCCCTGTGCGCGGCGGCTTTCGTTGAACGGCCGGATCTGCAGCAGCCACAGCGTGCCCTTGAGGAAGGCGAACTCGACGTCCGCCGCCACCGGCTGGCCATCGTCTCCACGCTGCGGGAACTGCTGCGGAATCTCCTTTGAGAACGCGATCAGCTGCCGGATCTCGTTCGGACCCAGCAGCGTGTCGGCACCCGAAACCGGAAGCCGGGCGATGCCCCCTTCGGCCTGCGGCACCATGCGGCGCGGCGCGGTCGCCGACCCCATCAGACGCAGCGCGCCGCTGCGCGTGTCGAGGCGAATCGACTCGGCCGCCTGCCCTTCCACCGCGCCGCCGACACCCTCATTGACCGCGACCGAGAGCACCGCCGGGTCAGCGGTGTCGACGTCCTGCGTGATCATGACGCCGGAAATGTCGGCGGGAACCGTTTGCTGCAGCAGCACGGCCGGGTAAACGTGCTCCGGGCCTTTCATGTGCGACTGGCGCCAGGCCCAGGCGCGCTGCGTGTAGGGCGAGGCCCAGACCCGCGAGATGCCCTTGACGATGTTCTCGAAGCCGACGACGTTGAACAGCGTCAGGTTGAGGCCCGCGCCGGTGAACCCCGGCAGATCCTCCACGTTGGTGTCCGAGCGAATGAACAGCCCGCCGTGGAAATTCGGGCCGAAGGTCCTGTCCATCGCCGCGCGCAGCTGCGCGCGGAACCGCGGCCCCGGGTCGGTGGTGCTGACAATCGTGTAGATCTCGGCGCGCAGCGACTCGCCGACCGCCCGCGCCTCGGCGGAGCCGGCGGGCAACGATTCGAGCCGACGGAAGCTCTCGACCATCCATTGATAGACGGTCTTGCCGCTCCCGCGGTACGGCCGGTCGAGCACGGTGGCCCGATACAGACCGAACGGGATGCCCACGCCGGGCGCCACCCGTCCAGGAAAGCGCGCGCTCAGCTCGCCGAGCTTCGCCGCCTTCGGGCCAACGATGCGTCCCGAATCGGTGGCGCGCAAGGCGCTCAGCTCGACGAAATCGCGCCTCGCGAGGTCGAGCTTCTCGACGTCGGGCTCGAAGACGACGTCACGGTCGGCCTTGGTGTCCGCTCCGAGCACGGCGTTCCAGCGCGGCCCGTCGTCGTTGATCTCGACCAGGCCCGCGCGGCTGACGGCGAGCACGATGCGCCGTCCGTCGGCCTCGCGCAGCGCACCGATCAGCGACGCGTCGACTGCGACGTTCGGGATGCCGAGATTGCGCGCCAGCAGCTGCACGTGCGACAGCGGATTGCCTGCGCCGGCGGTCAGGATGCCGCCGACCGGCGGCAGGTCGCCGACCGTTTCGGGCAGCACATAGATGCCGTCCGGCGTAAAGGCGTCGACGTGGCCCATGTCCGGCGACGCACGCAGCGTGCCGCGCGCGAGGCCCGGGTTAAGCGCGTTGAACCCGGCACCGATGTCCTTGCCGAACAGCCGGTGCTGCACGCCCGCCAGCCGATTCGCGTCGCGCGACAGTCGATCGAGCAACTGCGAGCAGAACAGCAGCGGACTGCCGCGCAGCTGGTCCTGGACGAACAGCTGTGCCAGCGGCTCGATTTGCGCAAGCTTCGCCGTCGCCACGGCGAAGTGCAGCTGCAGGCCCTGCGAGCCCCAGCCGGGCGCCAGGCCGAGCATGCGCAGCGCGTCACGATAGTCCGCGAGCCCGATGCGCTCGGCCGACAGGCGCGCGAAGTGCTTGCGCAGCTCGGCACGCTCGCGCGCGTTGATCATGCCCGTGCCGTACGCGGCCTCGACGCTCGACGCCAGTGCGAGGAGGACGCCGGCACGCGTGGTTTTCGCCAGCGCGCCGCGCAGCGCACTCGAGAGGCGGAAGTTGTCCGCCTCGACCCTCAGGGACAGGTCGAGGACACGCAGCCGCGCAGCGGGCGACTTGATCCTCGGCAGCGCATCGCGCAATCCGGCGAGCAGGTTCGCCGTCACCAGGTAGTGATACGCCGGCCCGGTGTCCTTGCCGAGCGCGACGCGCGCGTCGCGCAGCAGTCGTTGCAGCCAGCGCGCCGCGCTGAACGCCCTGGCGTCGGCCTCGAGCACCTCGCCGAGCGGACGCGGCGCGTAGACACGGTCGATCTGGTGCGCAAGCTCGCCGTAGGCCTTCTTCGATTCGGCGTCCGCTACGGACTTCGCATACGCGCGCACGCGGTCGGCATCGGCAGCCTCAGGGCTGCCGTGGATCTTGACGCGCAGCGGCGCAAATGCGGGGTCGCCGTCGGCCAGGGCGGCGGCCATGTTGCGCACCTTCTGCGCCGAGGCGGTATCGCGACCGTGCGGCAGCAGGCGCACGCCCGCCCGCAGCGCGGCATAACGCCAGCCGATCCAGTCCTCGCGCGCCGCCATCGCCGTAAGCAGCGCGCGTGCGGCATCCCGCTCGTCCTCCTCCTGGATCGCGCCGCGGTAAAAGCGTGCCTTGCGCAAGATCCAGCCCGCGTCCGTCGCGATGAGGAACTTCTCGACGAGCAGCTGCGCGTAGAGGTCGGGAAAATCGGCCTCCGCCACCGCTGCGCGCGCATCGAGCCCGGCGAGCACGTTGGCGATGGCGTAGCCCTGCGCGCGCAGCGTCCGGGTGCGCTCGCTCCACTCGCCATGCTGCCAGCCCTCGCCCTTCTTGGCGCAGGCGTAGTCCTTCGGCTCGAGCACGCGGCCGTCCTTGCAGAACCAGCGGATGCGGGAGAAGGGACCGCGCGGGCTGTCCTTCATCTGCGCGATCCACTGGCGCGCCTGGGCGCTGTCCGCGCTCGTTGCGTCGGTTGCGCTCGTCGCCTGCGCGACGCCGGCCGCAAGCAACAGGACCGCGGCCGTCACGACGCCGCGCGCAACGCGTCGGCAGCGCGTGCTCATGGCCTGACCACCGCCGCTTCCGGCACGCGGTCGCGGCTGCGGCGCTCGTGGGTCGCCACGCGCTGCTGGAACTCGCGCCCAGTGGCCATCGCCAAGACAAGCCACACCGACACCACCGCGACGTTGATCCAGGCGAACTGCGAAATGCTCAGGCTGAGCACCGCGGTGCCGAGATAAACGGTGGCCGCAGACAGGACGTCGCCTCCGCGCACAACCAGGCAGTCAATCAGCTGCTTGGCCTTGTACTTTTCGTTGCGCCGCGTCGGCAGGAAGAGCAGCTGGCGCACCGTGTTCATGAGCGAATAGTCGACCGAGTTCTCGGCGATCTTCACCCAGCGCAGGATCATGAGTGACGGAATCAGCGCTGCAACCGTATAGCTCGCAAGTGCCACGACCGGCAGGATGCACAGCGCAATCGGCACGCCCAGGTACTTGATCGCGCGCGACACCACGAACAGCTGCAGCAGCATGCCGGCGAGATTCACGATGTGGAAGTAATCGGCGAAGAAGGTGCCGATGAACAGGCGCTGCTCGGAAAGCAGGATGCTGCCGGTGGCGACCGCCAGGTCGGCCTCGTGCTTCACCACCGCCGACAGAATGTACTCGCCAGCGGAGTTCACCCAGTTGAGAAACAGCGTGATCAGCGCGATGAGCAGCAGGTAGCGGTTGCGCTTCAGGAGGCCGAAGGCCTCGCCGTCCCCGATCGAGACGTCGCGCTGGCGCTGCGCCGCGCCGGGATCGGTCGCCCCGCCGCGCGCCCGCCCGGCGGCGCTGCGCTCGCGCAGGTCGATGAAGTTGAACAGCAGCAGGCTCGTCGCCAGGATGCTCGTCGCGACCAGCAGCAGCGGGTTCACCCCCAGCGTACGGATCAGCGCGCTCGCGATCCAGGAGCCGAACACCGCGCCGGCCGAACCGCCGAAGGCGATCACCGCGAACAGCCGCTTGCCGGCCTCGGGCGAATAGACGTCGTTGGCGTAGGACCAGAACTGCGCGATCACCATCAGGCTGAAGATGCCGATCCAGAGGAAGAACACGAAGCCGATCGGCGCCTTGTTCTCCGCCAGCATGTAGAAGGCCGGCAGGCAGGCGATGAACAGCGCGGTGACCACGTTGATCAGGCGGCGGCGCGGCAGGCGCGTCGCCAGCAGGCTGTACAGCGGCACCAGCACCACGAACAGCCCGGCCTGCGCCGCGTAGGCATAGCTCTTGATCTCGGCGCCGCCCGGCTGGGCGAGGATCAGGGCCTCGCGCACCGGCTTCATCACGTAGTACGCGGTGAGAATGAGGAACACGTTGAGCGCGAGCAGCACGAGCTGCAGTCCTTCGCCGTCGCGCACCTCGGCGAACAGGCACAGGAACCGCTCGAGGGGCCGGCGCGGCGCAGGCGTGGGGGGCGCAATGGCGGACATCGGGCTCGGGCGAACGGTTACCGCGCGTTCAGGCGGACGGAAGGAACGGGGAGAGTATCCCGATCCGGGTCAGCTTCGCCATCCCGCGCCCCGGCCGCGGCGGGTCAGAAACCGTAGAGCGCCGCCGGGTTTTCGACCCGGATGCGCGGGCGCGCCGCCGCGTCGTAGATGTGCATGTGCGTGTCGGTCGCCCCCGCGGGCACCTGAAAGCGCGGCGCGCTCACTTCTTTTTCGCCTTTTTCGGCTTCTTCCCCGGCGTGACCCGCTTTGCCAGGCGCGCCGCGCGCGGCAGCGGCGCCGGATTGGGGATCACCTCCTCGATGACGAACGCGCCGCCCTGGAAGGTTTCAGCGCGCGCATCGCCCGGCCGCTCGCGCGCCAGCACCGCTTCGGCGTAGATCTCGCTGTCGTCCTGCGGCTGGTAGCCGAGGCGCAGCGCGTTCGCGTTGTCGTACCAGCTGCGCGCGTTGTCCGACACGCCGTAGACGACCTCGAAGCGGATTTCGGGATGCTCGATGCCGATGCTGACGAGCTGCGCCATGTCGCGCGGGCTGATCCAGATTGACAGGCGTCGCTTGTCGAGCGGCGCCGGATTGACGTTGCCGATGCGCATGCAGAACACCTCCAGACCGTACTTGTCGGCGTACAGGCGGCCGAGCGCCTCGCCGAAGGCCTTGGCGACGCCGTAGCGGCTGTCGGGCCTCGGCATGACGCGATGGTCGATGATCTCGTCGCGCCGGTAAAAACCCACTGCATGATTCGAGCTCGCAAACAGCACGCGCCGCACGCCGTTGCGCCGCGCCGCCTCGAAGGTGTTGTAACAGCCGACGATGTTCGCCGGATGGATATCCTCCCAGCGACCCTCGACCGAGTAACCGCCGAGATGCACGACCGCGTCGACCCCCTTCGTCGCGCGCAGCAGGTCCCCGAGCCGGGTGATGTCGGCGCGCAGGAACGACTCGCCCTCGGCGAGCGGCTTGATCGGCCGCAGGTCCGACAGCCGCAACCGGTATTTGCCGGCCAGCTCACGCCGCAGTTGCGTGCCGATGCCGCCCGCGGCGCCCGTGACGAGGATCGTTTTCACAGCTGTGCTCCTTCGGATGGCTCGCTGCGCGTGCCGCCGCTCCAGCGCATGCGCAGGTCCTCGACCCACATGGCGAGGGCCGGCGTGATCAGCATCTGCAGCGCGGTGCCGAGCAGCACGCCGACGCCGATCGCCACGGCCAGCGGGATGAGGAACTGGGCCTGGATCGAGCGCTCGATGATCAGCGGGAAGATGCCGAGAAAGGTGGTCACCGCCGTCAGCACGATCGGCCGGAAGCGGCCTTTGGCGGCATCGATGATCGCCTGCTGCGCGGGCTTGCCGCGCGCGAGCTCCTCGTTGACGAAATCGACCAGCACCAGCGAGCCGTTGACGATGATCCCGGCGAGCCCGACCAGGCCAAACAGGCTGGTGAGCCCGAAGCTGAGGCCCATGATCAGATGGCCGAGCGTCGCACCCACCAGGCCGAACGGGATCGAGACGAGCACGATCAAGGGCTGCACGTAGGAACGGAAGGCGAGCGCAAGCAGGGCGTACATGCAGAACACCGCGAGGACGAAGTTCTTCGCCAGCGAAGGCAGCGTGCGCCCCTGCTCGCGCTGCTCGCCGCCCATGGCGTAGGCCAGGCCCGCGATCTCCGCCTGCAGTCGCGGCAGCACGTTGCCGGTCAGCCGCACGTTGACCTGCTGCCCGGTCACCAACGCGCTGTCGACCTCGGCGAACACCGTGGTGACGCGCCGCCCGCCGCGGCGCACGATGGTCGACGGGCCGTAGCCGAGCGACAGCTCGGCCACCTCGTGCAGCGGCACGAAGCCGCCGACCGGCGTACGGATACGGTAGCGTGACAGGTCGGCGAGCGACGCGCGCTCGCGGCGCGGCAGGCGGACGTAGACCCGCACCTCGTCGCGCCCGCGCTGCACGCGCACCGCCTCGGCACCGAAGAACGCCGCGCGCACCTGCTGCGACAGGGCGTCGAGCGTCAGGCCGAGCATGCGCGCCGACGGCTTGAGCTTGAACTGAACCTCCTGCTTGCCCGGCTCGCGGTCGTCGCGCACGTCGAACACGCCGTCGATACGGGACAATTCCTCTTTCAGCGCCTGCACCGCCTGCGCCAGGCCCTCTTCGGAGCGCGCCGAAAGCTCGACCTGCACCGGCGAGCCGAGATTGATCACATTGGAGGCAAACGTGAGCTTCTTGACGTCGGGCAGCGTGCCCACCGCCTTGCGCCAGTGCAGCTCGAATTCCTTGGACGTCACCGAGCGCACCTCGGGATCGAGCAGTTCGAACACCACCGACGCCTTGTTGCCCTGCACCAGGTTGAGCGCGCCCACCGCCCCCGGGCCGGCGACGGCCTGCTGGCCGACCGACAGGTAGACCGCGCTGACCAGGTCGCGTCCGCTCGGGTCGGGCAACGCGCGCGCCGCCGTGTAGCCGGCACGCTCGATCGTCTGCGCCGCGGCGAGGGTGGTCTCGGCGGTCGCGCCCTGCGACAGCTCGAGCGACGCCGTGACATAGCGCCCCTCGACCTGCGGAAAGAAGACGAAGCGCACGTAGCCGCCGCTGATGATGCCGAAGGTGACGAGCAGCACCGCAAGGCCCGCGGCCAGCGAAACAACGTAGTGCGTGGTAACGAAGCGCAGTGCGCGGGTCAGCGGACCTTCGACGACGCGACGCAGCGCCCGGTCGGTCGCGTGGCGCAGGTCGGCGAGCCAGGCACCGACGCGCGTGCGCGGGGTGAAGCCCGTGATGTGCAGGTGCGCCAGGTGGTGCGGCAGGATAAACATCGCTTCGACCACCGACACCACGAGCACGAGAATGACGACCGCCGGAATCTGGAACAGAAACTTGCCGAGCGTTCCCGGCGCGAACAGCAGCGGCACGAATGCCGCCACCGTAGTCGCCACCGCGAGCGCCACCGGCAAGGTAACGCGCTGCGCGCCACGCACCGCCGCCTCGACCTCGGGTGTGCCGCGTTCGTTCTCGGCGTAGATGTTCTCGCCGGTGACGATCGCGTCGTCGACCACGATGCCGATGGCGAGGATGAAGCCGAACAGCGACATCATGTTGATCGACAGCCCGACCCAGGGCATCACGGCGAAGGCGCCGACGAAGGACACCGCGATGCCCGCCGAGACCCAGAACGCGAGCCGCAGGTCGAGGAACAGCGCCAGCGCGCCGAGCACGAGCGCGAGGCCGATGAGGCCGTTCTTGATCAGCAGGCGCATGCGGTTCTGGAACTCGATCGAGTCGTCGCGCCACACGTCGACCGTGATGCCGGGCGGCAGACCCGGCCGCAGGCTGCTTCCAAGGTAGCGATCGACCACGCGCACCACGTCGAGCACCTTTTCCTCGCCGACGCGGAACACCTGCACAAAGGCCGCAGGCTTGCCCTGATAGCGCATGATCAGGTCTTCGTCGCGGAAGCCGTCGTCGATGCGCGCGATCTCGGCCAGGCGGACTTTGGCGCCGGTCGCGGCGGAGACCACCACGATGTTCTCGAAATCCGCGCGGTCGTAGTTGCGCCCCTTGGCGCGCAGCAGGATCGATTCGCCCGCGGCCTTGATGTCACCGCTCGGCAGGTCGAGGCTCGAGCGGCGCACCGTCGCCGCGAGGTCCTGCAGCGTCAGGCCATAGGCGCGCAACGCGTCGTTCGGCACCTCGATCGACACCTCGTACTCGCGCACTCGCGCGACCTGCACCAGCGAGATGCCCGGCGTCGCGGACAGCTCGTCCTTCACCCGGTAGGCAAGCTCGCGCAGCACCGATTCGGAAACGTCCCCATAGAGCGCGAGCTCGACCACGCGCTGCCGGGTCACCAGCTGCCGCACTTCCGGCCGCTCGGCCTCGGCCGGGAAGGTGGTGATGCGATCGATCGCGGCCTTGACCTCGTCGAGCTTCGAGGCCACATGCACGCCGCGTGACAGCTCGATGCGCACCACCCCGGTGCCCTGCACGGCGACCGAGGTGATCTGGTCGATGCCGTCGATGCCCTCGATCTGCTCCTCGATACGCTGGACGATTGCTTCCTCGACCTCGTCGGGCGCAGCGCCCTGGTACTCGACGCGCGCCTCGAGCACGTCGAGCTCGATGAGCGGAAAGACCTCCTGCTTCATCGTCAGCATGTTGACCGCGCCGGCGATGAGAATGAACCCCATCAGCAGATTCGCCGCCACCGGGTGGCGGGCCATCCACGCGATGAGGGCTTTCATTGCGCGTCGTGGTCCTTGCGCGCCTCGACGGCCGCACGCGTCTGCGCCGCCGGCGGCGCCGACGCGGCGGCGGCCCCCGCCGCCTCGATCACGCGTACCGGCATGTTCTGCGTGACGATCTTCAGGTCGCTGACGATGACGCGCGCACCCTCGGGCAGGTTGTCGGCGGAAACCGTTGCGCGGTTGTCGGATTCGCTCAACAGGCGCACGGCGCGGATCGAGACCTTGTCGTCGGCGCCAACCAGCCACAGCGCACTGCCGTCGCGCAGCGCACGGCGCGGCACGACCGCGTAGCGTCCCTCGCGACGCCCCTCGATCTCCACCGTGGCGTACATGCCGACCAGCAGCGGCGGCGGTGCGGCGCTCGCGCCGCCGCTCGCCGCGGGCACGCCCGGTCCCGTGACGAGCGGTTCGCCGCGTGCGCCCGGCGCATCGATCGCCACCACCACGTTGAACGTGCGCGTGCCGCTGTCGACCGCCGATTCGACGCGGTCGACGTGCGCCGCCCAGCGGTAAACCGCACCGCCGTACTCAACCCGCGCCTCGGCGGCTGCGCCGCGCCCGCCCGTCTGCTGCGCCCAGGGATCCGCGACCAGCGCGATGTCGCGGTCGGTGAGCGAGACCGGAATCTCCAGCGCGTCGGCGGCGTAGATGCGCGCCAGTTCCTTGCCCGGCTGCACGGTGTCGCCGGGATCGACCTTCTCCGTGAGCACGCGGCCATCGAACGGTGCGGCGACCACGGTGCGCTCGAGGTCGAGGCGTCGGCTGCGCTCGATCGCATCGGCGCGCGCCAGCGCGGCCTGCGCCTGATCGCGTCCGGCGATGCGCTCGTCGAGCGTCTGGCGGGAAAGAAACCCCTTGGAGATCAGTTCGCGCGTGCGCTCGAGAAGCTGCGAGGCGAGGCGCAGACTGGCCAGCGCCGAGCGCCGGTCGGCGCTGGCCTGAGCGAGCGCGGCGCCAAACGGCTCGGCGTCGATGCGCAGCAGCGGCTCGCCCTTGCCGAACGCGCCGCCGGTCACCAGGTTCGGGCTGACGAACACGACGCGGCCCGAGACTTCGGCCGCCAGCACGACCTCGACACGCGGCTTCACCAGGCCGTTGCCGATCACCGCGAGCGCGCCGCTATGGAACGCGACCGGCTCGACGCGCACCAGCGGCAGCTGCTTGGCCGGCGCCCGCACCGCGGGCCGCGGCTTGAGCACGTTGAGCGCAACGAAGCCGGCAACGCCCGCGGCGAGCACGCCCAGCGCCACGATGCGCCACAACCAGCGCGAGGATGCCGTCGGCTTTGAAATTTCGTTCAAGGTGCGGGCCGCATGGATTCGCGCAGTGGCGAACGGGCAATTTTATCCGCTGCCGCCCGCGCTGCGCGTTGCCGCTTGGTAAATCCCGCCTCAGCTCATCCAGCGGTGGCGCGCCTTGCAGGTGGCGAGCACCTCGTCGGGATCACGCGTCCACCAGTTGTTGGCGGAGAAGATCTCGACCTCGTGCAAGCCGCGGTAGCCGGCGCGCGTCATCCAGCCGCGGATGCGCTTGAGGTCGACGACGCCATCGCCCATCATGCCGCGGTCGAGCAGCAGGTCGGTGGTCGGCACCAGCCAGTCGCAGATGTGGTACGCGAGCAGGCGCCGCTTCCCGGCGCGCCGGATCTGCGCCTCGAGCTGCGGGTCCCACCAGACGTGGTACACGTCGACCGCGACACCCAGCGCGCCGGTCTTCTTCGGATCGAGCGCATCGCAGAGATCGAGCGCCTGCGACAGCGTGTTGACGCAGGCGCGGTCGGCGGCATACATCGGGTGCAGCGGCTCGATGGCGAGCGGAATGCCCGCCGCCTTCGCCTGCGGCAGGATCGTCGCGATGCCGTCTTTCACTTGCGCGCGCGCGCCGGCGATGTCCTTCGAGCCCTCGGGCAGACCGCCGACGACGAGCACCAGGCATTGCGCGCCGAGCGCCTGCGCCTCGTCGATCGCGCGCAGGTTGTCGGCAATGTTCGCCTTGCGCGTGCGCGCATCGCGCGCGGGAAACATGCCGCCGCGGCACAGTCCGGTGACCGTCAGAGCGTGCGCCCGGATGGCGCGCGCCGCCTGCTTCACGCCCATGACGTGCAGCAGGTCGCGCCACGGCGAAATGCCGCGGATGCCGTGCCGCGCGCAGCCCTCGATCGCCTGCGCCAAGCCCCAGCGCCCGCGCGTGGTCGCGGTGTTGAGCGACAGCAGACCGGCCTTCGGCGGCGCCATGTCAGGCGCTCCAGCCGAACAGGCGTTCGGCGAGCAGGGTTTGCGCCTCGAACATGTCGCGGCCGGTGGCGATCGGACAGCCGCGTTCGCGCGCGGCGGCGAGCAGCGGAGTGATCTCGGGCTTCGTCGTCACGTCGGCGACCGCGGTGGACGGCGCCAGCCCTGTCACGTCGAACGGCAGTGGGTCGCCCGGCCGCATGCCGAGCGGCGTGGCGTTGATCGCAAGGTCGAACTGCGCCGGGTCCGCCGCCCCGGCGTCGCAGGCCACCCCGGGATACTGCGCGCGCACCGTCTCCGCGAGCGATGCGGCGCGCCGTGCGTCGAGGTCGTGCAGGCGCAGCTGCGCGACGCCGAGCTCGGCGAGCGCGAGCGCCATGGCGCGCGCCACCCCGCCGCAACCCACCATGTAGACGCGGCGCGCTTCGGCGGCGATGCCGCGGGCCCGCAGTCCGCCGACGAAACCGGGACCGTCGTACATGTCGCCGAACCAGCTGCCGTCGGCCTCGCGCCGTGCGACGTTCGCCGCGCCGACACGCTGCGCGGCATCGCCCAGGCGATCGAGGTGTGCCAGCACCGCCTGCTTGTGCGGCATCGTGATGATCAGGCCATCGAGGTTGCGCACGTGCTTGAGTGCCGTGATCAGCGCCTCGAACGCCGTCGGCGCAACCTCCATCGGCACCAGCACCGCGTCGATGCCGCGCGCCGCGAACACGGCGTTGTAGTGCTCGGGCGAGCGTGCCTTGTCGAGCGGATCGCCGAGCAGGACATACAGGCGCGTCGCGCCGCTGATCGTCAGGCTCATGAGCCGGGTGATCTTTCGGCTTCGCGAATCAGCAGGCCGCCGGTCGACACACGCAGCTCGAGCTCGGCCGCGCGGTCGGCGGGCACGAAGGTCGCCGAGCCGTACTCGGCGTCGAACAGCGGCGCGAGCCAGGCATGGCGCTGGCGCAGCTCGAAGAGATCCACCGGTCGCGCGCTGCCGAGCGCATGCACGGTGCGCAGCGCGTCGCGCTCGTCCTCGATCCTGCGATAGCGGCCGGCGATGCGGTCGAGCGCGTAGGCCGTGTGCAGACCGAGCAGGTTCCCGGTCGGCGTCCACTTGAGAATGTGCGCGTCGACGTAGATCTCGTCGCCCGCGAGCGCGTAGCGCTGCTCGCGACCGTCGGCGTAACGCACGCGGGCATCGAAGCGCTGCTCGCCGCGCGGCGTGACGGTGATGCGCGCCGCGACGATTTCCTGCGTCAGCGCGCTGTAGCCCTGCACGCCGAGCACCAGCCCGATCGCCAGCAGGCCAGCGAGCCCCAGCGCAACGCCGAAAAGCAGTCGCATGACGAACCCGATCGGACGGCGCTGGAGCAATCGCCCGAACCCGAGAACGACGATGATCAGCCCCGCCAGCGCGAACACGACGCCGGCGACGAACAGCGGCACGCTCGCGAATTCGGCGAACGCGCTCATGCGATCGGCTCCCGACAGCGGGCCATCTCCTCACACCCTCATGGCTTGAGCCGCGGCAGGTCGATCCAGCGGCGCGCCTTCCAGCTCTTGAGGCCCGCCTCCGCCAGCTGCACGCCCTTCGCGCCCTCGAGCAGGTTCCAGCGGAATCCGCCCTCGCCGGCGACATGCCTGAGAAACAGTTCCCACTGCGCCTTGAAGGCATTCTCGGGCACCGCGTTGTCGGGCACTTCCTGCCAGCTCTCGGGCGCGAGGAAGTCGATCGGCTGCGGGATGTCCGGGTTCCACACCGGCTTCGGCGTATTGACGCGCGATTGCGTGTAGCAGCGCCGCAATCCGGCCACTGCCGAGCCGTGCGTACCGTCGACCTGCAGCGTCAGCAGGTCGTCGCGCCGCACGCGCACGCACCACGAGGAGTTGAAGTGCGCGATGACGCCGCCGGCGAGCTGGAAGCTCGCGTAGGCCGCGTCGTCCGCCGTGGCGCGGTATCGGGCCCCGGTTTCGTCCCAGCGGTAGGGAATGTGCGTCGCGCCGAGGCAGGACACCGACTTCACCTCGCCGAACAGGTTGTCGAGCACGTAACGCCAGTGGCACAGCATGTCGAGGATGATGCCGCCGCCTTCGTTCTTCTTGTAGTTCCACGACGGGCGCTGCGCCGCCTGCCAGTCGCCCTCGAACACCCAGTAGCCGAACTCGCCGCGCACCGACAGGATGCGTCCGAAGAACCCCGTGTCCCTGAGCATCTTCAGCTTGAGCAGGCCGGGCAGCCAGAGCTTGTCCTGCACCACGCCGTGCTTGACGCGCGCCTTCCTCGCCGCGCGGTAGAGGTCGAGCGCCTCGGCCAGCGTCGTCGCCACCGGCTTTTCGCAGTACACGTGCTTGCCCGCCGCGATCGCCCGCTTGAGAATCTTCGGCCGCAGCTGGGTCGAGGCGGCATCGAAGAACAGCGCGTCGGCCGGATTGCGCAGCGCCTTGCCCAGGTCCGTCGTCCAGCGCTCGATGCCATGCGCGCGGGCGAGCGCTTCGAGCTTGTCGGCGCTGCGCCCGATCAGGATCGGATCCGGCAGCAGGCGCGTGCCATTCTTCAGCGTGACGCCGCCCTCCCTGCGGATCTCCAGAATCGAGCGCAGCAGGTGCTGGTTGGTGCCCATGCGTCCCGTGACGCCGTTCATGATGACGCCGATGCGTTTTGTTTTCACTGCTTGGCTCCCGGGATTTCGATGAATTCGATGGTCACGCCGTCCGGGTCGCGCAGGTAGACCACGCGCCGGCCCTTGTTCGGCCCGTCGTTGATCGGCACCGGCGGCGCGATCGGCTCGACGCGGTGCTTTTTCGCCTCGACCATCGCCGCGTCGACATCGTCGACGTCGAACGCCATGTGCGCGAAGCCCGCATCGCAGGGCCGCGCCTCGACGCGTCCGCGCGAGGCCGGCGCCTTGTACTCGATCAGCTCGACGGTGCAGCCGGGGCCGCGCAGGAAGGCGATCTCCATGTCGGCGCCCTCGACACCGGTGATGCGCGACACGATTGCCGGATCGCGCGGCGCGCGGTTCAGCAGCTGGAAGCCGAGGCAGTCGCGAAAGAAGCCGATCGTTCATGTGACGAGGACTCCTTGCGGCGCGACGGCCGGTAACGGTTGCATCGAGGACCAGTCGGGTTCGGCGCCGGTGGCGAAGCCCGGGCGCTCGAGCGAGCCGAGCGCGAGGCGGCCGTCGCGGATCGCGACGCGCACCGCGCCGTGTCGGCGCTCGTAGAGGTCGGGGTGCGCGGCGAGAAAGGCGTCCTGCTCGCCCTGCGGCAGCGCTGCCATGCCGTTGACGTAATGGTGGCCGTTACGCTCGACGTGCTTGATGCCGAGCAGTGTCACGAGCGCGAGATCCTGCTGCAGCGCGAGCCCGGCCTGGAGCGTGAGGTCCTCAGCCGAGAGGACGTACGGCGCGCCCTGCGTTTGCCGATTCCACAGCGCGCAGCGCGCGGCGTTGAGGATCGACTTGTAGAAGCCCTTGCAGGTTTTCGACGATACGCCGGCGTAGCCGAGGGCGCGCGCCCGCGGGAAGACGTCCAGCGTGCCGTCGGACTCGTCGATGATCACCGGCTTCAGCGCCGCGAGCGCGCGGCAGTCGGCGGCGAGCGCGTTCGCGCGCTTCACCGGCTGCTCGATGAACGCGACGCGCGCCGCGAGCTGCGCGAGCGCCGGCGTCTCCATGACCTTGCGCCAGAGCGCGACCACGCCGTCGATATCGGCGTACTGTTCGTTGCCGTCGAGCGTCGCCGCGTAGCCGCCGGGTATCCTGTCGAGCACCGCGGCGATGGCGCGCAGCCGCTCGAGGTCCGCGGCGAGGTCGCCGCCGACCTTGAGCTTGAACCAGCGATGGCCGTAGGCGGCGATCACCTCTTCGAGCGTCTCGGGCAGCCCATCGTTCACCCGCGTCGCGGCATCGTCCGCGCTGATCGGGTCGAGCAAGCCGACGGTGTGCCGCGCGGCGATCGTCGGCGCGGGCTGCAGCGCAGCGAGAAAGGGCGCAAAGTCGAAGCCCGCGAGATCGCCGATCGCCGGATGATGCGCGACGCCGAGCCGGTTGCGCTGCACGGCGTCGAAGAACGACACGCCGAGCGCGCGGCACAGCGCATCGGCGATCGCCTTGTCGACCAGCGCCGCGCCGAAGCCGGCCTCCAGCCCGCGTGCGCCGAGCGCGGGGTAGTGCGCCATGCTGTGGCCGAACGCGGTC
>LJTQ01000201.1 GCA_001303445.1 Betaproteobacteria bacterium SG8_39
CTCGACCTCGAGCGCGACCTGCAACGCGAGGCCGGCACAACCGAGGACTTCCGCGAAGGCGTGGGCGCCTTCAAGCAGAGACGCAAGGCCCGCTACCAGGGACGATGACAGGGGGGGACAGGACATGACGGGCTTTCCGCTCGAGGCGATCGAAAAGGCGCCGGTCGCCGAGCTGCGCAAGCTGCAGCTGCAGCGCCTGCAGTGGTCGCTGCACCATGCCTACGAGAATGTGCCGCACTACCGCAGGAAGTTCGACGCCGCGGGCGTCAAGCCGGAGGATTGCCGGACGCTCGCTGACCTGCCGAAGTTTCCCTTCACCACCAAGGCCGACCTGCGCGAGACCTATCCCTTCGGCATGTTCGCCGTGCCGATGGACAAGGTCGTGCGCATCCACGCGTCATCGGGTACGACCGGCAAGCCGACGGTGGTCGGCTACACCGCGAAGGACATCGACACTTGGACGCACGTCATGGCGAGGTCGATTCGCGCCGCGGGCGCCGAGCCGGGCATGAAGGTGCACGTCGCCTACGGCTACGGCCTGTTCACCGGCGGGCTGGGCGCGCACTACGGCGCCGAGCGGCTCGGCCTGGCGGTGATCCCGCTCGGCGGCGGCATGACCGAGCGCCAGGTGCAGCTCATCGCCGACTTCAAGCCCGAGATCATCATGGTGACGCCGTCCTACATGCTGGCGATCGCCGACGAGATGGAGCGCCAGGGCCTCGACCCGAAGCAAAGCTCGCTCAAGATCGGCATCTTCGGCGCCGAACCGTGGACGCACGAGATGCGCAAGCAGATCGAGGCGCGCACGAGCCTCGCGGCGATCGACCTCTACGGCCTGTCGGAGGTCATGGGCCCGGGCGTGGCGCAGGAATGCATCGAGACCAAGGACGGGCTCACCATCTGGGAAGACCATTTCCTGCCGGAGATCGTCGACCCCGAGACCGGCGAGCCAATGCCCGAGGGCGAGCAGGGCGAGCTCGTGTTCACCTCGCTCACCAAGGAAGCGCTGCCGATCATCCGCTACCGTACGCGCGACCTCACGCGCCTGATGCCCGGCACCGCGCGCAGCATGCGCCGCATGGAGAAGATCACCGGGCGCTCGGACGACATGCTGATCATCCGCGGGGTGAACGTGTTTCCCTCGCAGATCGAGGAGCTGATTCTCAAGCAGCCCGAGCTCGCACCGCATTACGTGCTCGAGCTGTCCAAGGACGGGCCGCTCGACCATCTTGCGGTGCTGGTCGAGATGACGCCGGAGTCGGATGGCTGGCCGGAGGCGCGTAAGAGCACGGCTGCGCAGACGCTGCAACACAACATCAAGTCGCTGATCGGCGTAAGCACCGACGTGCGCGTGGTTCCGATCAGCGCGATCGAGCGCTCGATCGGCAAGGCCAAGCGCGTGATCGACAAGCGGCCGAAGGCATGAGCGCCGGTGGCCCGCCGCGCGCGGCACTGGAAGCCGCCGCGCGTGTGGTCCACGCCGCAATCGCGCCAACGCCACAGTACTGCTGGCCGCTGCTCAGCACTCGGGTCGGCGCGGAAGTCTGGGTCAAGCACGAGAACCACACGCCGACCGGCGCCTTCAAGGTACGCGGCGGGCTGGTACTGCTCGAGCGCCTCAAGCGCGAGCGCCCGGACCTCGCCGGCGTGGTCAGCGCGACGCGCGGCAACCACGGCCAGAGCCTCGCCTTCGCCGGCCGGCGCCATGGCCTGCGCACCGTGATCGTCGTGCCGCATGGCAACAGCCGCGACAAGAACGCGGCCATGCGCGCCTGGGGCGCGGAGCTGATCGAACACGGCCGCGACTTCGACGAGGCGCGCCTGCACGCAGCCCAGATTGCATCGGAGCAAGGGCTGGAGCTTATCGGGCCGTTCATGCCCGACCTCGTCGCCGGGGTCGGCAGCTACGCGATGGAGCTCTATGCGGGCGCCCCGGCGCTCGATGCCGTCTACGCGCCGATCGGCTGCGGCTCGGGCATCTGCGGGCTGATCGCCTGGCGCGACGCGCTCGGCCTGGCGACGCGAATCGTCGGCGTCGTGTCCGCGCACGCCGACTGCTACGCGCAATCGTTCGAAGCCGGCCGGCCGATCGAAACCGAGTCGGCGAACACCTTTGCCGACGGCATGGCGGTGCGCGTGCCGGTACCCGAGGCGCTGGATGCGATCCGCGCCGGCGCCGAGCGCATCATCCGCGTCACCGATGACGAGGTGAGGGCCGCGATGCGGCACTTCTTCCACGACACCCACAACCTCGTCGAGGGCGCCGGCGCCGCCGCGCTCGCGGCGCTGATGAAGGACGGCGCGCAGACGGGAGAACGATTCGCGGTCATCGCCTCGGGCGGGAATATCGATCGGGAGATGTATCTCGAGGCCTTGGGGTCAGACCCCTGTGGGTAACTTCGCCAACGTCTGCAGCGTATCCAGCGTTGCGACGAAGTTATCCACAGGGGTCTGACCCCAGACGCGCGCCAGAGCCCGTCAGCGGACAACAATCTCGTGACGCTGCACTACGGCCGCGTTTTGGCCGCTGTGCAGCATCACGAGACACAACGTGCCCTTGCCGAGCGGCCGCGTTGATCAAGGGCAGCTTTGTCTCGTGTTTCCGTGCATTGCCGATAAACCGCCGGCAATGCACGGGAACACGAGATCGATATCCGCTAACGAACGCTTCCGCTGAATCGCCCTCAGGCAGCGCTCAGCAAATCCCGCTCGCCGCGCTCCAACGCAAGCAGCGCCTTTTTCCTGCCGAGCCCGCCGGCGTAGCCGGTAAGACTGCCGTCGGCGCCGACGACGCGGTGGCAGGGCACGATGATGCCGATCGGGTTGCGGCCGGTCGCCGCGCCCACGGCGCGCGCGCTGCCGGGAACGCCGGCGCGGCGCGCAAGCTCGCCGTAGCTGATGGTCTCGCCGAAGTCGATAGTCGAAATCGCCTTCCACACCGACTTCTGGAACGCGGTGCCGGCGGGCGAGAGCGCGACATCGAAGCGCCGCCGCCTGCCAGCGAAGTACTCGTGAAGCTCGCGCTTCGCCTGCGCGAGCACTTTGTTGTGGGGGTCGTGGCGCCAGTCCTTGCCGCGCCCGGGAAAATGCTTCTGCTTTTCGAAGTACACGCCGGCGAGGCCTTTCTCGTCGGCGACCAGGAGTATTGGCCCTTGCGGGCTGGCGTAGCTGTCATAGCTGTGCATGGCTATTCCTTTCGTGGAGAGTGCCACAGGTGCATCACGGCGTAGGCGCGCCACGGCCGCCAGGCCTCGCCGGCGGCGAGCACGCGCTTCGGATTCGATTCGCCGAGCGCGCGCATCACACCGAGGTCGGTGTGCGGAAACGCATCCGGCCAGGCGAGCGCGCGCATCGCGATGTACTGCGCAGTCCATTCGCCGATGCCGGGCAGGGCGCGCAACGCCTCGAGCGTCGCCTCGATGTCGGCATTCGGCATCAGCTCGAGCCGGCCGTCGGCGACGGCACGCGCCAGCGCAATGACGCTGCGCGCACGCGCCGCGGGCATGCCGAGCTTCGCCACGCGCGCGGGCGTGGCATCGGCGATGCGCTCGGCCGTCGGAAACACGGTCGTCAGACCGTCGAACGGCGTCGTCAGCGGATCGCCAAACGCTGCCGCGAAGCGGCCGGCGAGCGTACGCGCCGCGGCGACCGAGATCAGCTGGCCGAGGATCGCGCGCACCGCCACCTCGAAGCCGTCGAACGCCCCCGGCACGCGCGACAGCACCGGCGGCAGCACCTTTGCCAGCGAGGCGCAGACCGAGACGCGCAGCGCGGGCTTTTTCTTCGACGGGCCGATCTCGAGCCAGCCGAGGTGCTCGCTGCCGTCGACTGCGACGCGGGCGGTGCGCCGGTAGACGCCTCCATCCAGGGTCTCGACGCCGGCGACCGCACGCGCACCGAGAAAGGCGCTCACCGCCGGCCAGTCGTACGGCGGCCGATAACCGAGCTCGAAATCGAGCGTGTCGCGTGCCGCCGCGCCCGGTGCAATCCGGCGCAGCGCGCCCGGCTGCAGCCGGTACTGCGCCTTGAACAGCGCGTTGAAGCGCCGCACGCTGCCAAAGCCGCTGGCGAACGCGATCTCGGTCACCGGCAGCGCGGTGTCGGTCAGCAGGCGCTTGGCGAGCAGCAGGCGCTGGGTCTGCGCAAACTCCACCGGCGAGACGCCGAACTCGGCGCGGAAGGCACGCCGCAGGTGACGGTCGGTGATCCCGAGGCGCGCAGCGATCGTCTCGAGCCGGTCGCCCTCGAGCCGGCGGTCTTCGATCAGGCTCGCTGCGGCCTGCGCCAGGCGCGTGGTCGCGTCGATGCTCGCGTTGCCCGGCGCAAGCTCCGGCCGGCAGCGCAGGCACGGGCGGTAGCCGCCCGACTCCGCGGCGGCCGCGCTCGGATAGAAGCGGCAGTTCTCGCGCCGCGGCGGCCTCACCGTGCATACGGGGCGACAGTAGATCCGCGTCGAGGACACCGCGACGAAAAAGCGCCCGTCGAAGCGCGCATCGCGTGCGCGCATCGCGCGGTAGCAGGTCTGCGGATCGAGCGTCATGCGCGCAGTCTAGGCGCGCGCAGCGCCGCCTGCTAGCCATTTTCGGACATCGCGGCGCAAGGTCCGAAAATGGCGAGCAGGCGATCCCGGCCTGAGCGATCATGCCGCTCATGACAGCCGCCGACAACGCGCGCCTGGTCGCGCTGGCTGCGATCTGGGGCGCTGCGTTCATCTTTCTGCGCGTGGTCGCGCCGGTGCTGGGCGCCGTGTGGACCGCCGAGCTGCGCGTGCTGCTCGGCGGGCTCGCGCTGCTGATCTGGTTCCGCGTCATCGGCTTCGACCCGGCGCTCAAACGCCACTGGCGCGTCTATCTCGCGGTCGGCACGATCAATTCGGCGCTGCCGTTCTCGATGTTCGGTTTCGCCGCGCTGTACCTGCCCGCCTCGCTCATGGCGATCCTCAACTCGACCTCGCCGATGTTCGGCATGCTGTTCGGCGCGCTGTTCGGCGGCGAGCGCGTCACTCTGGCGAAGCTCGTCGGCCTTGCCGCCGGCGCCGCCGGCGTGGCGCTGGTGGTGCAGCCGGGCGGACTCGACGTCGGCCCGATGTTCGGCTGGGCGATCGCCTCGGCGCTCGGCGCCTGCGCCTGCTACGGCATGACCGGCGTTGTCATCCGGCGCATCGGCAAGGGCGCGCCGCCGCGCGGGGTCGCCGCCGGCAACCAGCTCGCGGCTGCATTGGTGCTGCTGCCGCTGCTGCCGTTCATGCCACCTGCGGGCGCGCCGACCCTCCTCGTCGCCGGCAACATGCTCGCGCTCGCGCTGCTCGCCAGCGGCGTGGCCTACCTGCTCTACTTCCGCCTGATCGCCGACGTCGGCGCGCTGCGTGCGCTCACCGTGACCTTCCTCATTCCGGTGTTCGGCACCTTCTGGGGCTGGCTGTTCCTCGGCGAGACGCTGCCCGCCGCAGCGTTCGCCGGTGCCGCGCTGATCATCACCGGCACCGTGCTCGTCACCCGCGCCTAGTGGCCCGATCGCCGCGATCCCGGGCAGGGCGCGGATTTCATGCAAAATCCGGGGCTCGCTGCATCACAAGGCACTGCGCCCCGGACAATCCATGACCGCCAATCCGCACTATCCGCACCTCTTCGAGCCGCTCAAGGTCGGGCCGCTCACCCTGCCGAATCGCATCCTGATGGGATCGATGCACACCGGGCTGGAAAGCGCGCCCGGCGGACATGCCAAGCTCGCCGCCTTCTACGCCGAGCGCGCCGCCGGCGGCACCGCACTGCTGGTGACGGGCGCGTTCGCGCCGAACATGGAAGGCAACCTCAGTCCGGCGCGCGAAACCATGATCGACGAGGACGACCGCGACGCCCACCGCGTCATCCCGCAGGCGGTGCACGACGCGGGCGGGCGCATTCTGCTGCAGCTGCTGCACGCCGGGCGCTACAGCAAGCATCCCAACGCGGTCGCGCCCTCGGCGCTGCGCGCGCCGATCAACAAGGTCACGCCGCGCGCGCTGGAGACCGCCGAGGTCGAACGCACCGTCGAGGATTTCGTGCGCGGGGCCGTGCTCGCGCGCGAGGCGGGCTATGACGGCGTCGAGATCATGGGCTCGGAGGGCTACCTGATCTCGCAGTTCCTCTGCCTGCGCACCAACCAGCGGTCCGACGCATGGGGCGGCCCGCTCGCGCAGCGCCTGCGCTTCGCAACCGAGATCGTGCGTCGCGTGCGCGAGCGCTGCGGCCGGGATTTCGTCATCCAGTACCGGCTCTCGGTGCTCGATCTGGTCGAAGGCGGCCTGAGCGGCGACGAGATCATCACCGTCGCGCGCGCCGTGGAAGCGGCCGGCGCCGACATCCTCAACTCGGGCATCGGCTGGCACGAAGCGCGCATCCCGACGATCGCCCACGCCGTGCCGCGCGGCGCGTTCGCCTGGGCGACGCGCCGCGTGAAGCAGGCCGTCGGCATCCCGCTCATTGCTTCGAACCGGATCAACGCGCCCGAGATCGCGGAGGACATCATCGCGCGCGGCGACGCCGACATGGTCTCGCTCGCGCGGCCGATGCTGGCCGACGCCGAGTTCGCCAACAAGGCGAAGGCCGGCGATCGCGCCGGCATCAATATCTGCTTCGCCTGCAACCAGGCCTGCCTCGACCAGATCTTCGTGCGCGGCATCGCGAACTGCCTGGTCAACCCGCGTGCGGGACGCGAGACCGAGCTGGTCTACGCGCCGGTCAAAAAGAAAAAGCGCATCGCCGTGGTCGGTGGCGGACCGGCCGGGCTGTCCTGCGCCGCGGTCGCCGCGGAGCGCGGGCATGAGGTCACGCTCTATGACCGGGCCTCCGAGCTCGGCGGGCAGTTCAACCTCGCCAAAGTCATTCCCGGCAAGCAGGAGTTCGGCGAGTCGGTCGCCTACTATGCCGAGCGGCTGCGGCGTGCCGGGGTGAAGACGATGCTCGGCACGACGCCGGGCGAAGTCGAGCTCGCCGGCCACGACGAAGTCGTGCTCGCCACCGGCATCGATCCGCGCCGCCCGGACATCGCCGGCATCGACCATCCCAAGGTCGCCGGTTATATGGACATCCTGAGCGGCCGCGTCAGGCCCGGTCCGCGCGTCGCGATCCTCGGCGCCGGCGGCATCGGCTTTGATACCGCCCTGTACCTCGTCGAAGGCCAAGGCAAGGCGCAAAGCGACCCGGTGGCGTTCGCCGAGCACTGGGGTATCGTCAAGGACGCGGCGAGCGTCGGCGGCCTCGCCGCCGAGGCACCGAAAGCGGCGAAGCCGGAACATCAGATCACCCTGCTCAAGCGCTCGACCACGCCGTTCGGCGCCACGCTCGGCCTGACCACCGGCTGGACGCTGCGCATCGAGCTGGCGCGCGCCGGCGTGCAGATGCTGGGCGGTGTGACCTACAACCGGATCGACGACGCCGGCGTGCACGTCACGGTAGACGGCGCCGAGCGCGTCATCGAGGCCGACACCGTCATCGTCTGCGCCGGCCAGGAGCCGAACCGCGCGCTCGTCGGCGCACTCGAAGCGCGCGGCAAGCGGCCGCACCTCATCGGCGGCGCCAAGCTCGCCGCCGAGCTCGACGCCAAACGGGCGATGCTCGAGGGTGCGCAACTCGCGGCGGCGCTGTAGGCGTTCGACCCCGAATCCCGCGGACACGCATGTCAGCGGATGCGTGCATGCCGTGCGGAAGTTATCCACAGGGGTCTGACCCCGTTTAGTTAAACTGGCGCCGATGAATGCGCCAAGCCCCGATCTGCTGTCCGCCTCCGACGCCCGCGCACTGTTCGAGCGCATCGCAGGCAACATCGAGAAGGTGATGCGCGGGCAGCGCGCGACGGTGCGGCGGCTGCTCGCCGCCTTCGCCTCGGGCGGGCACGTGCTGCTCGAGGACACGCCGGGCACCGGCAAGACCACGCTCGCCAAAGCGCTCGCCGCGTCGGTCGGCGCGCAGTTCACGCGCGTGCAGTTCACGCCCGACCTGCTGCCCTCGGACGTGCTCGGCGTGTCGGTATTCAACCAGAAGGAGCAGGTGTTCGAATTCCGCGCCGGTCCGGTGTTCACCAACATCCTGCTCGCCGACGAGATCAACCGTGCCTCGCCGCGCACGCAGTCGGCGCTGCTCGAGGTGATGGCCGAGCAGCAGGTGTCGGTCGAAGGCCGCACCCGGCCGATGGATGGGCTGTTTTTCGTCATCGCGACGCAGAACCCGGTTGAATTCCGCGGCACCTATCCTCTGCCCGAAGCGCAGATGGACCGCTTCGCGATGCGCCTTTCGCTCGGCTACGTGGACGCCGATACCGAGGTCGCGGTGCTCGAGGCGCAGGACCTCGGGCATCCGCTCACCTCGATCGGGGCGGTGGCGAGCCGCGAGGACGTGCTCGCACTGATGGCGCGCGTGCGCCAGGTGCGACTCGCCAACGAGCTGCGCCATTACATCGTCGAGATCGTGCAGAAGACGCGCAGCGCGCCGCAGGTGCTGCTCGGCTGCGGACCGCGCGCCTCGCTCGCGCTGGCGCACCTCGCGAAAGCCCTGGCGCTGTTCGACGGCAGCGACTTCGTCCGACCGGAGCACGTGCAGGCGCTCGCCGAGTCGGTGCTCGCGCATCGACTGGTGCTTGAGCCGCAGGCCAAGTTCGCCGGCGCGAGCGCCACCGCGCTGATCGCCGACATCGTGCGCGAGGCGAAGGTCCCCGCCTAGCCCCCGAAGCCCTCGCGCGAGCGATGCGTTTCGTCTACTTCGGGCTGCGTTTCTTCAGCGCCATCGACTACCTGCTGCGGCAGCGGCTGACGGCGATCGGCTGGATCGTGTTCGTCGGCGCCGGCGTTTCCGCCGCCGCCGGGATCGACACCAGCCAGACCGCGACCTACCAGCTGTTCACGCTGTTCGCCGCCCTGCTCGGGCTGGCGCTCGCCGGCAGTGCCGTTTTCCGCGTGCGCGCCACGCTCGAGCGCGAACTGCCGCGCTATCTGACGGCGGGCGAACCCTGCGCCTACCGTGTGACGCTGACCAACCGCGGCCGACGCCCGCTCGCCGGCGCATCGCTCGAGGAGTACTTCCGCGACCCGCGTCCCGGCTACGCGGAGTGGCGCATCACGCGCGAGCCCGGCGAGGCGCGACGCAACTGGTTCGACCGCGAGATGGGCTACTTCCGCTGGCGCTGGGCGATCGAGCGGCGCGTGCCGCGCGCGCAGCCGGCCGTGA
>LJTQ01000202.1 GCA_001303445.1 Betaproteobacteria bacterium SG8_39
GCACCGCGAGGCGGACGTGATCGGCGTGCACCGCCGCCACGAGCCGCACGCTGCCGTCGCGCGTGTACTTCACCGCATTGTCGAGCAGGTTGCGCAGCACGCGCTCGAGCAGCACCGGATCGCTGAGCACCTCCGCGTCGCTCGTCTCGACGCTGAACGCGAGTCCTTTTTGCTCGGCGAGCGGCCGGAAGTCGGCGCCGATGCGCTCGACAAACTTGCGCAGATCGAAGGGCCGCAGCTCGGGGTGGATGGCACCGGCATCGAGCTTGGAGATGTCGAGCAGCGAATCGACCAGCGCGGTGAGCGCGCTGCTCGCCTTGCTGATCTGCTCGGCAATCTCGCCCGTGTTCGGATCGGTCGCGCGCAGCTTGAGCACCGCGCTGTAGAGCGACAGCGCGTGCAGCGGCTGGCGCAGATCGTGGCTCGCGGCGGCGAGAAAGCGCGATTTCGCCCGATTGGCATCCTCCGCGCGGTCGCGGGCAAGCGCCGCTTCCTGGCGCTCGGCCTCCAGCGCCTTCATCAGGCGCGCGTTGTCGTAACGGATCGAGAACGACTCGCGTACGACGCGCTCGTTGTCGCGCACGAAGAAGATCTGGATCAGGCCGAACATCAGGATCAGGACGCCGAGGATAATGTTCTGCAGGCTGCCGGTCATCGCCCAGACCGCGGCGGCCGGCACCAGCGTCGGCCCGACGAAGGCGTAGAAGGCGCGCGCGTGGGCAGCGGCGGTGGAAACGCCGCCGGCCGACCAGCAGACGAGAACCATGGTCAGCAGTGCCTGTCCCTCGAAAGACAGGGCGTGGAAAAACAGCGGCATCGAGGCGCCCGTGACCGCGCCGTTGGCGAACGCGAACCCCGTCATGCGCGACAGCGCGGGCCGAGCGTCGGCCGGCTCCACGCTCAGCAGCCGCAGCGCATACGCCATGCGCGTAAACAGCACCGCGGCAAGCGCTGCGGCCCACAGGGCCACCAGCGGCAGCGGCACCTGCCCCCAGACGATGTAGGTCACGAAGCCGACCGCGATGAAAATGGCGAACGGCGAACGCGTCGCCTGCAGCGCGAGCAGCTCGAGCTGCTGCCGCTTCAGGTGCGCGGCGCGCTCGGCATCGTCCGTGGGCGCCGACGGCCAGGTCTTGGCGTCGCGCGCACCGCGTGCGTCGCGTGTGTCGCCTGCGTTGCGTGCGGCGCTCGGCGGCGTCGCGTGCTCAGACAAGCTGTAAGCCGAGTTTTGCGGCGGCATAGACGGCCTCCGTGCGATTGTTGACGCCCAGCGTGCGCAGTACCGAGGAGAGGTGCGCCTTGACGGTTGCCTCCGAAATGTCCAGCTCGCGCGCGATCACCTTGTTCGCCTTGCCCTGGATGACGCAGCGCAGGACGTCCATCTGGCGCGGCGTGAGCCCCGGCAGCTGCACGTCGCCCTGGGCGCCGCGCAGCAGCTCGGGCAGCGGCGCACCGTTCGGGATCGCGAGATCGACGACCCCCGGCGGCAGGTAGACGCCGTTGGCGAGCACCAGGCGCAGCGCCTGGATCATGATCTCCGGCGTCGAGGCCTTCGGCACGAAGCCCATCGCGCCGCGCTCGATGGCGGCGCGGATGACGCGCGGGTCATCCTCGCCGGACACCACCACCACCGGAGCCTCCGGGCTCGTGCGCCGCAGTGCGTCGAGGGCGTCGAGCCCCTGCACGCCCGGTATCTTGAGGTCGAGCAGCACGAGATCGTAGCTGTTGCGCGCGCTCAGCTCGAGCCCGCGCTCGCAGTCCTCGGCCTCGTCGAGCTCGAGCTCGGCGTCGAGGCTCTTCAGCAGGTGCTTGAGACCTTCCCTGAACAGGGCGTGATCGTCGACGAGCAGGATCTTCACGAGGTGCGGCTCCGGGTTCGATGTGCGGGTCAAGCATACGCCCGGGCGCAGGGCGCTGCGTATCCCCCATTCGTCTACGACTTTTGGCGGATGGCACCGCTCGGGGCCGGGGACTATTCTGGCCACGCCATGTCAGATATCCGTGTTCTCATCGCAGACGACCACCCGGTGGTACGGGGCGGCCTGAAGAGCTTTCTCACCGCCTGCGGGGGCATCGAAGTGGTCGGCGAGGCGGCCGACGGCGCCGAAGCGCTCGCACGCGCGATCGCCACGCGGCCCGACGTCGTGCTGATGGATCTCGAGATGCCGGCGCTCGACGGCGTGGAGACGACGCGCGCCCTGCACCAGCAGCTGCCCGGCGCCAAGGTCCTCGTGCTCTCAGGCTATTCGGACGAGACGCGCGTGTACGACGTCATGGAGGCGGGCGTCGAGGGCTACCTCACCAAGGACGTCCTGCCCGATACGCTCGCCGACGCGATTCGCGCCGTCAGCCGCTGTGAGCCGGCGTTCTGCCCGAACGTGATGCATCAGCTTGCGCGTCAGACCGCAAGCGACGCACGGCCGCGCGGCACCGTCACCATTGCGTTCACCGACATCGAGGACTCCACGCGGCTCGTCGAGCAGCGCGGCGACATCGATGCACGCGCGCTCTTTCGCAAGCATGATGCGCTCGTCCGCGACGTCGTCGCCGCACACCGCGGCTGCGTCGTCGAGCATCCGGGCGACGCATTCATGCTTGCCTTTTCCAGCGCCGTCGGCGCGGTGCAATGCGCGGTCGCCTTGCAGCGCGCGCTGGCACAGGCGGCGCGCGCGGACCCGCGGAACGCGCTGCGGGTGCGGATCGGCCTGAATACCGGCGAGGTGCTGTGCGAAGGCGAGGGCTATTTCGGCCGTACGGTGTTCGTCGCGGCGCGCGTTGCCGAGGCGGCGAAAGGCGGCGAGATACTCGTCTCCGAGGTCACCCGCTCGCTGGTTGCGGGACGCACGCTGCGCCTCGCCGTGCACGGCAGGCGCTGGCTGAAGGGGCTGCGCGAGCCCCACACGCTGCATCGCGTGTGCTGGGACGACGCGGCGCAGCCGGACGACGCAGGGACGGGCTAGAGCTCCATCACGCGGATATCCTTCGCCAGCCCGCGAAGGGCGCACCATTCCTCGGCGAAGGCGACGACTTCCTCGAGCGTTTCCTGCGTGTGCGAGGTCGTCTTGCAGAAGCGATCCGAGTGCGCATCGCCCAGTCTCAGGTGGACGCACAGCCAGTCCATGGCGTCTTCCCAGGTCTGCGACTTCGCACCGACCACGGCAAACAGGCTGGGTTGCTCGTCGAGCACGCTGCGCAGCAGCGGCTCGTGTTCTTCGGAATAGGGGGTCGTGGAGCGGAGAACGATGCACTTCGCCATTGCGTAGTCTCGTGGGGGTGGTGACCGGTGCGGCCGACTTGCGCACGGTACAGGCTGCATCGCGGGATGCAATAGCCGAAAGTGCGTCAACGCGCGAGTGGGCCGGCGGCGGGGTGGCAAACGGCGTGCAGTTTGCAAATTTTTGCGTCCCGCGGCGCGCGGGCAGGCTCAGCCGAGAAGCGCCTGTCGCGACCGCCGGCTGCCGTCCCATTGCCCGGCGGCGACGCTCGCGACCACGATCGCGACACCGAGCAGCTGGACAACGCCCAGGCGTTCGTCGCGCAGGAAGTAACCGAGCAGGAGCGCCGCAGTCGGGCTGAGCAGCACCAGGAACGATACCGAGACACCGAGCTGCCGGATGCCGCGGAACCAGAGCAGATAGGCGAGGCCGGTGGCGACCACGCCGAGATAGACGAAGCCGCCGACGTTGGCTGCGCTCAACGTCGACGGCAGTCCTTCGAGGCTCAGCGCCAGCACGATCAGCAGCAGGCCGCCGGCGACGAGCTGCCAGCCGGTCGAGAGCAGCAGCGGCACCGGGCTCGGCCAGCGACTCGCGTACACCGTGCCGGCCGCCATGCACAGCGCGGCGCCGAAGGCCGCGGCGACGCCCCAGGCGTCGAGCGCAGCCTCGGGCCTGAGCACGATGAGACCGACGCCGGCGATGCCGCTCAGCGCCGCGCCGACGGTGACGAGCGACGGCCGGTGCCCGTGCAGCGCCCAGCCGAGCAGTGCGACGAACAGCGGCTGCATCGCGATGATGGTGGCGGCGATGCCGCCGGGCAGGCGGTAGGCGGCGAAAAACAGCAACGCGAAGAACACGCCGATGTGCAGCTGGCCGAGGACGAAGGCGCGCCCCCACCACGCGCCCGCCGGCAGCCGCCCGTAGGCGGCGACGATCAGCAGTCCGACGGGCAGCGCGCGCAGCGCACCGGCAAGCAGCGGCCGCCCGGGCGGGAGGAATTCCGTGGTGACGAGGTAGACGCTGCCCCAGACGATCGGGGCGAGCGCGGTGAGGAGGACGGCGCGGAGCAACTAGCTGCCGCTCACGCGCCTGTCGCGCCCGGCCCAGTGCGGCTCGCGCAGGTCTTTGCGCTTGATTTTGCCGACCGGGCTCTTCGGCAGCGGCTCGGTCTGCAGCACGACCAAGCGCGGCTTCTTGTAGGAGCCGAGCCGCTCGGCGCAGAGCGCGATCAGTTCGTCCTCGGTGACGGGCGTCTTGCCGTCGACGGTGCAGACCGCGCTCGGCGCTTCGCCCCAGCGGTCGTCCGGAATGCCGAACACCGCAGCCTCGAGGACCGCCGGGTGGGACGCCAGGATGTTCTCGAGCTCCGCAGGATAGATGTTGTAGCCCCCCGAGATGATCATGTCGCCGGCGCGATCGAGCATGTAGACGTAGCCGTTTACATCGACGCGGCCGATGTCGCCGGTCAGCACCCAGCCCTCGACCAGGCGCTCGCGCGTGGCCTCGGGGTCGTTCCAGAAGCCGCTCATTTGCCCGTCGCAGCGCACCACGATCTGCCCGGTTTCGCCGGTCGGCAGCGGGCGGTTGTTCTCGTCCCAGATCTCGAGATCGGCGAAGGGCAGCGGCATCCCGCAGGCGCGCAGCGGCTCCGAGCCTTCGACCTGCGCGAACCACTGCTGCGGCCCCATCATGGTGATTGGCACCGCCTCGGTCTGACCGTAGCCCTGCCACAGCCGCTCGCCGAAGATTTCGCGCGCGCCGAGCGCGGTGGCATCGGTGATCGGCGCGCCGCCGATCTGCATGCACTTGAGGCGCGGCCACTCCCCGGGCCGCGTGCGCGCCGCCTGGTTGAGCAGGCTGAGCATCGTCGGCACCAGGAACATGTAGCCGATGTCCTCGCGCCGCATGACCTCGAGCGTCTCCGTCGGCTCGAACCGGTCGAGCAGCACGTTGCAGCCGCCGGCCAGCCAGATCGGTGCGAAGAAGTAACCCGAGCCGTGGCTGATCGGGCCGATGTGCAGGCAGCGGTCACCGGGCATCACCGGCGGGAAGAGGTAGAACCAGTCGCGCCCGGCGGCGAGCCAGGCCCGATGCGTGTAGGCGACGCCCTTCGGCAGGCCGGTGGTCCCGCCGGTGTGCCGTACGATGAGATTGTCGTCCGCGTGTACCGCCGGCGCGGGGTCGCTGTCGGGATGGCCGGCGAGCCAGCGCTCGTAGCCTTCGTCGCGCACGATGACGTGCTCGAGCGTCTCGATCTCTCCGCGCAGCGGCGCAACGTCGGCGGCATAGCGTCCGGAGACCACCAGTGCCCGGCAGCCGGTGTGCGCGAGCATGTGGCGATGCGCCTCGCGTGAGTTGCGCGGATACA
>LJTQ01000203.1 GCA_001303445.1 Betaproteobacteria bacterium SG8_39
CATCCTCGGGCAGGGCCGTCGTCACTCCGCCGTTCTCGGTCATGCCCCAGGCAGAAATGATCTTCGCGCCGAGGGCCTTCTGCGCCTGCTCGACCAGTGGCCCGGGAATCGGCGCGCCGGCGCAAAGGAAGCTGCGCAGCGTCGGCACCGTGGTCCTAGAGCCGTCCACCGCCTGCGCCAAGTCGGTGAGAAAGGGCGTCGAGGCCATGGTGAAGGTGACGCCCTCGCTGCGAATCAGCTCGACCGCGTTGCGCGGCAGCCAGACGTCCTGCAGTACCGCGCGTGCCTGCAGCACGATCGGCATCATCAGGCCGTAGATGAACCCCGTCTGGTGGGCGAGCGGCGAGGCCATCAGCACCACGTCGGCGCTCGACAGCTGCATGCGCTCGGCGTAGCGCAGGATGTTGGAAAACAGCGTGTTTGCCGAATGCATGACGCCTTTCGGCTCGCCGGTCGTGCCCGAGGTGTAGATGAGCAGGGCGGCCGGGCGAGCAGCGCGTCGAAGCTGTTCTCGCCAGTACCGCCGACCGCGACGACCTGCCGCAGCGCGGGCAGCTTCGACTGCAGGCCAGTCAGCATGTTTTCGAAGTCGAAGCCGCGGAACTGCTTCGGTGCGACGACGACTCTGCTTTCGCCGTGCGCGAGCATGAAGGACAGCTCGCGCTCGCGGAAGATGTGCATCAGCGGGTTCATCACCGCGCCGATGCGCGCGCAGGCGAGTGCCAAAACGGTGAACTGCCACCAGTTCGGCAATTGCACCGAGACGACGTCGCTGCGTTGCACGCCGAGCCGTGCGAGCCCGACGCCCACCCGGTCGGCGAGCCGGGCGAGGTCACGGTAGGTCAGCCGCGTCGTTGCGCCACCGTCCATGCGATGCGCGACGAGCGCGGTTTTCTCGGGGCAGGCGGCGACGCAGGTGTCGAGCGCGTCGTTGATCGTGCGATCGGGCCAGTAGCCCTGCGCCACCATCTGCGCGCGGCGCGGGGCGAGCAGGACGGCGTCGAAGTCCATCGGCTCAGTGCCCGAGCGCGTGCAGGAACTCGTTCCTCAGCTGTGCGTCGTCCTGGAACGCGCCGGCGAAGGCCTGCGTCACCACGCGCTCGTCGCCGCGCCGGTCCTCGCCGAGCAGCAGGCAGAGCTGCTCGGCCTCGATCACGCAGGCGCCGCCCCTGGCGCGGCCGTGCGTCACCAGAGCCTCCGCCACGTCGCGCGTCATCCACTCCTGGTAGGTGAAACGGTGGCCGATCGCATCGACCATGCGCGCGATGCGACCGAAGCCGTGCAGACGGCCCCCGGGCAGGTAGGCGACGTGCGCCACGCCGCGGAACGGAACCAGGTGGTGCGGGCAGACGCCGTGGATCGCGATGCCGCGTAGCACCACCATGTCGCTGCGGGTGTCGTCGAAGCCCGCACCGAGCGCCTCGGCCGGGTCGAGTGCGTAACCGCCGAGTAGGCGTTTCTGCCAGAGCTCTCTGACCCGCTCGGTGGTGCGGCCCATGTGCGCGCCTTTGGGTTCGATGCCGCAGGCGCGCAGCAGTGCGGCGACCGCGGTCTCGAAGGCGACGGGGTCGAAGGGGCCCTGCTGGGCGATGCCGATATGGCCGGCCGGGCGCGGTGCGGGGTCGTCTGCGTGGTCGAGGTGCGCGTGCATGGCGGGCGCTCGTGGAGGTGCGTGTCCGCGAGAATACCCCAGTGCGCGACTACGAATGACGAAGCGGCGATCGCGCAATGCATCGTGTACATGCCGGCAAAGCCGGTGCCGACGAAGACGAGACCGCGACGGGCGTGGATGGATCCGGGCGCCGGGTGGCCGCCGTTGAAACATTCCGTATGTCGGACGAAACGCGTGTATTACCATAGTGCGCGCAGGGTCCAGGGAGGCCTGCAATTCATGGTGACGCGTCTTCTTGCGGTTGCAGTCGCAACTGTATCCCCGCTCGTCGGTATCGCCGCCGAGCTTGCGCCCGGCGGGACTTCCGGCATCCTCACCATGAAGATACGCGCCGAAAGCAGCGCCAGGCACGTCTTTCCTCCCGGAAGCGGACTGCAGGCCATCGAGTGGCAGGTCAAGAACTCCGGTCAGTTCTCGATTCGCGTCAAGGCGGTCGACCCGATGGTCAATCCGTCCGCCGCCAACCAGCAGGCCGCCGCGGCTGTAAGCCAGGTGGGGGACCGTGCGGTGACCGAGCAGGACGAGGAGTACTTGAACAAGTGGCAGGACAAGGAGGACGCCTGCAACGGCAATGAGGCTTGCGAGAGCAAGGTGATCGCGCAGAAGATGGCCGACCCGCGATTCCAGAGCATTATGCAAAAAATGCAGAGCGCCGCGCCCGCAGCCATGAGCGCCGCGCGGGCCGTGGACACGACCCCCTCGTACCAGATCTGGACCAGCGACCTGCCGAATGATCCGGCGCCCGGCAGCGGCGAGATGCAGGTCGACATGACGGAGAAGCGCTTGGGCGTCGCGGACGACGCCGGCGGCCGGTTCGACGTCACCTGCCGCTGGACCGGTAAGATGGCCATCGGACCGAACACCGTGGACTTCAAGCTTGCCGGGACGGTGCTGATCGACGGCAAAGCCTCGCGCTACGAGCTGCGCCTGCCGGCCGACGGCCTGGGCATTCGGCTGACGCCGACCTGTACCAGCGTCAAGAGCGGTACTCGCGGCCCCGGGAAAACGGCCACGAGCACGACCACCGATTTCATCTCGCTGATCGGCGCCCATCCGCCGCGTGGCGTCAAAGGCATGGACCCGGTGCTCACGGTCAAGGGGCCGGTCGGTTCGCCGCGCCGCCCGCAGATCGGCGGCAAGCACACGACCACCACCGATCTCGCCGGCGAACAATGGCCGGCGCCGATGAAGGTCACTATCGAATGGCAGTTCTCTGCCGGCGGCAGGTAGCGCCGGTGCCGCTCAATGCAACCAAGGGCAAGGCGATTCAAGATGGAGGGCGACGACGGGGCCATGGTGAGCGAATGCGCGGGGTGGCTGGTGGGAAAGTGTGCGGCCAAGTAGCGGCGCCCGTGCCGACCTTCTACCTCAGCACGAAAACCAGCTTTCCGCGCAGGTGCCGCCCCTCGCTGACGCGGTGGGCCGCCGCGGCCTGCGCCAGCGGATAGCACGCGATCTCCGGCACGCGCACCGCGCCGCCCTGGACCAGGGCGACGATGCGCTCCAGGTGCGGCCGGTCGCGGCCGACTTTCGGGCGCAACGATCTCAGCTCGGGCCGGGGCGCGGGCGGCGCCGACGGCCCGGAAGCGATGAATGCCGCGCGTCCACCGGGTCGCAGCACCTCGAAGCTGCGCCGCGCGACCTCGCCACCGACCGTATCGAACACCGCGTCGCAGCCGGACAGGCATTGCGTGAAATCCTGTGCCGTGTAATCGATGACTTCGTCGGCGCCGAGACTGCGCACGTAGGCAAGGTTGGCGGTGCTCGCGGTGCTGACGACGCGCGCGCCGATGTGCTTGGCAAGCTGGATCGCGAAGCCGGCGACGCCGCCGGCGCCGCCCTGGATCAGAATCGTCTCGCCGGCCTGCAGCGCGAGCGTGTCTTCGATCGAAACCAGTGCCGTGAGCCCGATCAGGGCGAGCGCCGCGCACTCGACGTGCGACAGTGCGTCGGGCTTGCGTGCGACGATCGCCGCCTTGATGGCGAGGCGCTCGGCGTAGGCGCCTTCCTGCCCGACGTCACAGACACCGAACACCGGATCACCGCGCGCGAGATCGGTGACAGCTTTGCCGACGGCGGCCACCACGCCCGAGAAATCACGCCCGAGGACATAGGGGAAGTGCGCCACCGCCCCGGAGCGGCCGGCGCGCACCTTCCAGTCGGCGCCATTGACGCTCGCCGCGTGCACGTCGACCAGCACTTCGCCCGGCCCGACCCCGGGATCCGGCAGGTCTCCGGAGACCAGCACCTCGGGCCCGCCATGCTGCATGATGTATGCGGCCTTCATCGCATTTCCCGTGCGTGCAGTAAAGCGGCAGCCTAGCAGCAAACCCGGCGCGCAGCGGCTTGACCGGCCGCGCCGGACGTGCGAAAGATGCAGCGCAAAACGGAGGTTTCGAATGATCGTCGAGCAGATCTGGACGGGCAACGCCTATCGCAATTTCAACTACCTGATCGCCTGCGAGGAAACGGGCGAGGCGCTGGCGATCGACCCGCTCGATCATCAGAAGTGCCTGGCGCGGGCAAAAGCACGCGGCTGGACGATCACGCAGATCCTCAACACCCACGAGCATGGCGACCATACCGGGGGCAACGCAGCGATGGTCAAGGCGACCGGGGCGAAGATCCTGGCGCATCACAATGCGAAAGCCCGGATACCCGGCATGGACCGCGGTCTGTCGGCGGGCGACGTGGTCAAGGTCGGACGCACGGTCGAGCTCGAGTCGCTCGATACGCCGGGGCATACGATGAGCCACATCTGCCTGCTCTCGCATACCGAGACGCCGGCGCTGTTCTGCGGCGACACCCTGTTCAACGCCGGCGCCGGCAACTGCCACAACGGCGGTCATCCTGCCGAGCTGTATCAGACGTTCACCCGCCAGCTCGTCGAGCTGCCGGAGGCGACGCTGATCTACCCCGGGCACGATTACATCGAGAACAACCTCAAGTTCACGCTCAACCGCGAGCCGGATAACCAGCGCGCGGCGACGCTGCTCGACGAGGTCGGTGGCCAGAATCCGGACGCGCCGCTGGTGTCGACGCTGGCGCTGGAAAAGGAGATCAACACCTTCTTCCGCCTGCACAGCCCGAGCGTCATCGCGCGCCTGCGCGAGGCGTTTCCCGATCTGCCCGAGGCGCCCGATCCGCAGACGGTGTTCCTCAAGCTGCGCGAGCTGCGCAATACGTGGTGAATCCGGCGATCCGATCCCCCAGGAGAGGCGCATGAAGCATGTTCGTTTCGGGCCCACCGGGCTCAAGGTGTCGCGGTTGTGCCTCGGCACGATGACCTTCGGCCTGCAGTGCGACGAGGCCGCGTCGTTCGCGATTCTCGACGCCGCGGCCGAGGCAGGGATTACGTTCATCGACACGGCCGACGTCTACCCGCTCGGCGGCACGCTCGACACGGTCGGTCGCACCGAGGAAATCATCGGCAAATGGCTGCGCGGGCGGCGCGAGCAGTTCGTGCTGGCGACCAAATGCAGCGGCAAGTCCGGGCCGGCGGCCTGGCAGCAGGGTACTTCGCGCAAGCATGTGCTGGCCTCGATCGATGCCTCGCTCAGGCGCCTCGGCACCGATTACGTCGACCTGTACCAGGTGCACCACTTCGACGACACCGTGTCGGTCGACGAGACGATCGAAGCGTTCAACGCCGTGCTCAAGGCCGGCAAGGCGCGCTACATCGGCGTGTCCAACTACCACGCCTACCGCATCGCGCGCGCACTCGGCCGTGCCGAAGCGCTGGGGCTGGCCAAGTTCGTCTCGGTGCAGCCCCGCTACAACCTGCTGTTCCGCGAACTCGAGCGCGAGCTGTTTCCGCTGTGCGCTGAAGAAGGCCTGGCGGTGATTCCCTACAACCCGCTCGCCGGCGGAATGCTCACCGGCAAGCACAGGCGTGGCGAGCCGCCCGAGGGCAGCCGCTTCACCCTCGGCACGGCGGCGAAGAACTACACCGAGCGCTACTGGAAGGCGCGCGAGTTCGAGACGGTCGACCGCTTCATCGGGCTCGCCCAGGAGGCGGGCATCGCGCCGGCGACGCTCGCGCTCGCCTGGGTGCTCGCCAACCCGGTCATCACCGCGCCGATCATCGGCGCGAGCCGGGCAGATCAGCTTGCGGCGAGCGTCGCGGCGCTCGACGTCCGTCTCGAAGCGGCGCTCAAGACGAAGCTCGATGCGCTGTCGCACGAGTTCCGCATGGGCGACGCGGTGCGCTGAGCGCGCGCGCAGATTCAGAGCCCGGCGTTGCGCCACTCCGGGTTCGGCTCGGCGGGCTCGCCTCGATCGCGCAGTACTCGTCCTTGTCCGAGGCGTCGCCGCTGATGCCGACCGCACCGATCGCGGTGCCCGACTTGTCGAGGATCAGCACGCCGCCGGGCACCGGGATGAAGCGCCCGTCCGAGGCCGCCGCGACCGCGGCTTGAAAGGCGACCCGGCTGCCGAGCCGGTCGCGGATCAGGCGCGTCGACATGCCCATGCTGAGCGCTGCGCGCGCCTTGCCGAAGGCGATGTCGTAGCGCAGTACGCCGCTGCCGTCCTCGCGCTTGAAGGCGACGAGGTTGCCGCCCGCGTCGAGCACGGCGACCGCAAGCGGCAGCACGCCTTCCTCGCGCCGCAGGGCGATCGCGTTGTCGATGATCTTCGCGGCGGCGGCGAGCTCGAGGCTCGAGTGCACGGCGCTGAGCAGTTCAGCCATGGTGTGCTTCTCCCTTCAGTTCAGGTTCGATCCAGTGCAGTTTGGTGAATCCCGGTTCGAGCGTCCAGTCGATGGCCGCGCCCGGCTCGCCCGCAAGGATGGCCTGCCAGGCGACGCTCCAGGGATGCGATTCGGCCTTGGCGGGCGCGTCGAGCGCTGCGCGTGCGGAGGGATCGGTCCCGGCCAGCAACTGCCGCAGCGGCCGTCCCGCGGCCCGTGCCGCGGCATCCCAGCAGGCCATGGCGCGCGCGGCTGCTACGTCCTCGCTGAACGTGAAGCCGTAGCCGGCGATACCCTCGCGGGTCAGCACCCGCACGATGAGTACCTCGTCGCCGCGGTTGACGCGCATGGAGTTCGTTTGCGAAAAGGCGGGAACCGCCGGCGCGGACATCGAGGAAATTATCGCCCGAACGACACGGCCCCCGGAAACATCGGACGGTAAACGTGCGGTGCCTCAGTCTCGTGCCGATCGCGAATCGGGTCGGCCTCGAAACGACGGCCGACCTGCGCGACGTCTACCAGGACTGCATCGCGTACCGGCGGCTGCGCGAGACCGAAGCCGAGCGCGCAAAGGCGCACGGGGTGG
>LJTQ01000204.1 GCA_001303445.1 Betaproteobacteria bacterium SG8_39
GAACGAGTCGGCGATGGCGACGATGCGCCCCACCATGGGAATCGCGTCGCCCTTGAGCCCTTTCGGATAGCCTTTGCCGTCCCAGCGCTCGTGGTGGGTGAGCGCAATCGCGCGCGCCGCGGCGAGCAGCGGATCGCGGTGCTCGCCGATGATCTCGGCGCCGATCTCGCAGTGGCGTCGCATCTCCTCCCAGTCCTGCGTGCTGTACTGGTCGGCATTGCGCAGCACGACTTCCGGAACGCCGAGCTTGCCGATGTCGGCGAGCGGCGCGGCCTGTGCGATGAGCTCGCAGGTTTCGCTGCGCCCGCCCGCAGCCTCCGCGATCAGCCGCGCGTACTGGGCGACGCGCAGCGGGCGGCCGCTGAGCCCGCCCTCGCGATACGACAGGGCGCGTGCCAGGCGCTCGATGAGCTGGCTGCGCGCTTGTTGCAGTTCGCGCGTACGTTCGGCGACGAGGTGCTCGAGCTGATGGCGCTGATCGGTCAGCGCGAGCTGCGCGGCGACGCGCGCAATGACGATCGGCGGGCTGAGCGGCTTGGTGACGTAGTCGACCGCGCCGACAGCAAAGCCCTTGGCTTCGTCTTTGGGGTCGCTGCGGCCGGTGATGAAGATGACCGGAATCGGCGCGGTGGCCGGGTCCGTCTTGAGGAGCGCGCAGACGTCGTGCCCGCTCTTGCCCGGCATCTCGACGTCGAGCAGGATCAGGTCGGGGTGCGGCAGCTTGGCGGCGGCTTTGATGGCTTCGTTGCCGTCGGCGGCGAGGCGCACCTCGTAGCGCCGCTTGAGCAGGGTGCCGAGCAGCGCGCGGATGTCGTCGCTGTCGTCCACGACGAGGACCAGCGGGCGTCGCGCTGCGCCGGCCTGTCCCTCCGGCGTGGCGGGCGCGGGCGCTGTACCAGGCGAAGTCGGCTCGCTACTCATGCGTCGGCCTCGGGTTCGAGGTTGAAAAACCGCCTTGCGTTACGGGCGGTCGCTGCGCCGAGCGTCTCCGGCGCTTCCCCTCGGGCAAGCGCCACCGCCCGAAGTATATGCGCAAGGAAGGCCGGTTCGTTGCGCCGTGCCTTCGGCTGCGGGCGCAGGTCGCGCGGCGTCAGGTAGGGGGCGTCGGTCTCCAGCAGCAGCCGGTCGCCCGGGATCTCGCGCACCAATTCGCGCAGATGCAGGCCGCGCCGCTCGTCGCAGATCCAACCGGTGATGCCGATGTACAGGTCCAGATCGAGGTAGGCGCGCAGCTCCTCGCGCTCGCCCGTGAAGCAGTGCGCCACCGCGCGCGGCAGACCGTCGCGATGCCCTCGCAGGAGTTCGGCGAAACGCGGGTGGGCGTCGCGTGAATGCAGGAACAGCGGCTTGCCGAGCTCGCAGGCCAGCTCGAGCTGAGCGACGAACCAGCGTTCCTGGTCCGGGTGCGCACTGTAGTTGCGGTTGAAATCCAGGCCGCATTCGCCCAGCGCGACGACGCTGGCATGTGCGGCGAGCGCCCGCAGGGCGGGGATCGTGGCCGCGTCGCAATCGCCCGCGTGGTGGGGATGAACGCCCGCGGTGGCGCGCAACAGGCCGGGATGCGCCTCGGCCAGCTGCGCCGCCTGCGCGCTCGCCGCGAGGCTGGTGCCCGTGACCACGATGGTCGACACACCGGCTCGGACGGCGCGCTCCAGCACCTGCGCGAGGTCTTCGCGAAATGCCGCATGGGTCAGATTCGCGCCGATGTCGATGAGGTCCGGGCACTGGGGCGTGGGGCGGGTCAAGGGGGTCAAAGCTTCTTCAGACGATATAGGAGCTCGAGCGCCTCGCGAGGTGAAAGTTCGTCAGGATTGACCTGGGCGAGGGCATCGCGCAGCGGGTCGGCTTCCGTCGCCGGCTCGCGCGCGGCGGACGCGGCCCCCGCGAACAAGTCCGGCTGCCCACCTTGCTCGAGGCTGGCCTGCTCGAGTCGCTCGAGCGTGCGGCGCGCCTCGCGCACCACGCCCCGCGGCACGCCCGCCAGCGCGGCGACCTGCAGTCCGTAGCTCTGCGAGGCCGGACCTTCCTCGACGGCGTGCAGAAACACGATGCTGTCCTTGTGTTCCACCGCGTCGAGATGGACGTTTGCGACTTCACGGTAGTCGAGCGCGAGCTGCGTCAGCTCGAAGTAATGGGTCGCGAACAGGGTCAGGGCGCGGTTCTTCTCCACGAGATGGCGCGTAATCGCCCAGGCGAGCTCCAGCCCGTCGAAGGTCGACGTTCCGCGACCGACCTCGTCCATCAGTACGAGGCTCGACTCGGTCGCGTTGTGCAGGATGTTGGCGCTCTCCGTCATCTCGACCATGAACGTCGGGCGACCGCCGGCGAGATCGTCGGCGGCGCCGATACGGGTGAAGATCTGGTCGACCGGACCGATGCGCGCGCGTCGCGCCGGCACGAACGCGCCCACGTGGACCATCAGCACGATCAGCGCGACCTGGCGCATGTAGGTCGATTTGCCGCCCATGTTCGGCCCGGTCACCAGCAGCAGCCGCCGCGCGGGGGAGAGCCGCGCCTCGTTCGCGATGAACGACTCGATGTGCGCTTCGACCACCGGGTGGCGACCGGCCTCGATGTCGATGCGGATGTCGTCGCTGAATTCGGGCCGGCAGTAGTTTCCGGCGAGCGCCACGGCGGCGAACGCGGTGAGCACATCGGTCTGTGCGAGCGCGCGCGCGATGCGCTGCAGCACCGGCACCTCGGGCAGCAGCTGCTCGAGCAGCGCCTCGTAAAGCCTGCGCTCGAGCGCGAGCGCACGCTCGTTGGCCGACAACGCCTTGTCCTCGAATGCCTTGAGCTCCGGCGTGACGTAGCGCTCGGCGTTTTTCAGGGTCTGGCGCCGGCGATAGTCCTCCGGCACCCGGTCCGCACTGGCGCGGCCGACCTCGATGTAGTAGCCGTGCACCTGGTTATAGGCCACCTTGAGGTTCGCGATGCCGCTGCGCGCACGCTCGCGCGACTCCAGTTCGATGAGGAAGGCACCGGCGTTCGACTGCAGCGCGCGCAGCTCGTCCAGCTGGGGGTCATAGCCGTCGGCCATGACGCCGCCCTCGCGTACCAGGGCGGCCGGCTCGGGCCGCAGCGCTCGGACGAGCAGCGCATGGCACTCGATGGGGCAGGCCAGGTCCTGCGCCAGCGCGGCGAGCAGCCCGTCTTCGGCGGCGGGCAGCACAGCGCGAAGGCCATCGAGTTGTGCCAGGCTGTCGCGCAGCGCGGACAGGTCGCGCGGGCGGGCGCTTTTCAGTGCGACACGCGCCGTGATGCGCTCGACGTCCGCGAACCCGCGCAGCGCGGCCTGCAGGGGTTCGACCGCCGGGCTGAGGCGCTCGACCGCGTCATGCCGCCCGGCGAGTGCGGCGCGGTCGCGCAGCGGGTGATGCAGCCAGTGACGCAGCAGCCGGCTGCCCATTCCCGTCGCACAGCGGTCGAGCAGCGCGAACAGGGTCGGTGCAGGCTCGCCACGCAGCGTCTCGGTCAACTCGAGATTGCGTCGCGTCGCCGCGTCGAGCCGCAGGTAGTCGCCGGCCCGCTCGGCGCGTACCGCCGTGACGTGGGCGAGGGCCTGCCCCTGCGTGGTGCGCGCGTATTCGAGCAGCGCGCCGCAGGCGCCCAGAGCCAGTGGGAGGTCCTCGCAGCCGTAACCTGCGAGGGAGGCTGCGCCGAGCGTCTCGAGGAGCTTTTGCGTCCCGCGTGCGACGTCGAAATGCCATTCCGGCAGGCGCGTCAGCGTGGCTTCATCGACGCCGTCGAGCGCGGGCCCGGCGTCGGCCACCAGGATCTCGGCGGGTGCGATGCGACGCAGCTCGTTGCCGAGTGCCTGTGGCGCGAATTCGGCGACCCGCAATTCGCCGCTCGCCAGCGTGAGCCAGGCCAGACCGACACTCGCGCGATCGCGCGCCACGGCGAGCAGCACGCTGTCCGCCTTTTCGTCGAGCAGCGCCGAGTCGGTGAGCGTGCCCGGCGTGACGATGCGCGTCACCTTGCGCTCGACCGGGCCTTTGGCGGTGGACGGATCGCCGATCTGCTCGCAGATCGCCACCGACTCGCCCAGCCGGACCAGCTTGGCGAGGTACTGCTCGACGGAGTGAACCGGAACGCCGGCCATCTTCACCGGCGCGCCAGCCGAGGCGCCGCGCGCGGTGAGCGTGATGTCGAGCAGTGCTGCGGCACGCTCGGCGTCGTCGTAGAACAGCTCGTAGAAGTCCCCCATCCGGTACAGCATGAGGATGTCCGGATGCTGTGCCTTGATGCGCAGATACTGCTGCATCATCGGCGTATGGGCTTCGAGCGGGGCGTTCATGCGTGCTGCGCCCTATTTTATCGGCGCGCCGCAGGCCTACAGCGCGCGACGCCGCTCAACGCAGCGCGGTGAGCAGCTCCGGAAACACTTTCGGCGTGGCCGCCGCGATGTCGCCCGAGGCCATGTAGTCCTGCCCGCCGCCCAGGTCGCCGACCAGGCCGCCGGCCTCGCTGATGAGCAGGGCGCCGGCCGCCATGTCCCAGGGCGCGAGGCCCATTTCCCAGAAAGCGTCAAGCCGACCGCAGGCGACGTAGGCGAGATCGAGCGCGGCGGCTCCGGCGCGACGGATTCCCGCCGAGCCGCGCATGATGCCCTCGAGCTGGCGCATGTACTGATCGATGCGCGACAACTCCTTGAACGGAAACCCCGTGCCCACCAGTCCGTCACGCAAATGCGCACATTTCGTGACGCGGATGCGGCGGTCGTTGAGGAACGCGCCGCGGCCCTGCGATGCGGTGAACAGTTCGTTTTTCGTCGGATCGTAGACCACGGCGTGCGCGACCCGGCCGCGCTGCTCGACCGCGATCGACACGCAGTATTGCGGAAAGCCGTGGATGAAGTTGGTGGTGCCGTCGAGCGGATCGATGATCCAGCGCGTTTCGCTCTTCGGCGGTCTGGCGTTGCCCGCCGCGGCGGTTGCAGACCCGCTCTCGCCCGATTCCTCGGCGAGGATCACGTGGGCCGGGTAGGCGCGGCGGATGATGTCGATTGCGGCGCTTTCGGCTGCGCGGTCCACCTGCGTCACGAAATCGTTGGCCTGCTTGGCGCGCACTTCGAGCGCGCTGCCGTCGAGCGCGGCGCGGTTGATGACGCCGCCGGCGCGGCGCGCGGCCTTGATCGCAATGTTCAGAAAGGGATGCATGGGAGCGCGATTCTAGCCTGCTGCATTGCGTACACTTGTGCGCATGAGCGAAGACGTCCTGCAACGCGTCCGCGTGGTGCTGTGCCGGCCGAGCCACCCGGGCAACATCGGCGCCGCGGCGCGCGCCATGAAAACGATGGGTATCGAGGACCTGCGGCTGGTCGCACCCGGCAACTTTCCGGCCCCCGAAGCGCGCTGGATGGCAGCGCACGCGGTGGACGTTCTCGAGTACGCGCGCGTGGTCGCCCGCCTGGAGGACGCGATCGCCGATTGTGTCGGCGTGTTTGCCCTGAGCGCGCGACCGCGCGACTGGTCGCCGCCGGTCATGCCGGCGCGTGATGCGGCCCAGGCCGCGATCACGCAAGCGGCCGAGGGGCCTGTTGCGCTGGTGTTCGGTGCAGAGCGCGCGGG
>LJTQ01000027.1 GCA_001303445.1 Betaproteobacteria bacterium SG8_39
CGCGGCGCCGCCCCGCCCGCCGCGGCCTTCTCGACCATCGGCGCGCCGAGCGCCGCCTCGAGCGCCGCGCGACCGATCGTGCCGGGGCGCAGCAGCAGCGCCCGGCCGCCCGAGAGATCGACGATCGTCGATTCGATGCCGATCTCGCTCGCGCCGCCCTCGAGCACGCAGTCGACGTCGTCGCCGAGATCGGCGCGCACATGCGCCGCCGTGGTCGGCGAAACCTGCCCGAAGCGATTCGCCGAGGGCGCGGCCACGCCGCCGCCGAAGGCCTCCAGCAGCGCATGCGCGACCGGATGCCCCGGCACGCGCAGGCCCACGCTGTCCTGGCCTCCGGTGACGAAGTCGGCCGCCTTCGCCGAGCGCTTGAGGATGAGCGTCAGCGGCCCGGGCCAGAACCGTGCGGCGAGCGTTCTCGCCGCCTCGGGAATCTCGCGCGCCCAGGCAAACGCCCGCGCGGCGTCGGCAAAGTGCACGATGACCGGGTGATCGGCGGGTCTGCGCTTGACCGCGTACAGCCGCTGCATCGCCGCCGGGTTCGACGCGTCGGCACCGAGGCCGTAGACGGTCTCGGTGGGAAAGGCGACCAGCCCGCCGCGCGCGAGGATCTCGGCCGCGCGCCGGACCGCGTCGCTCACAACTTGAGCGGCGCCGCCTTGAGGACCGTCTCGGTCTGCTTGGCGCGGAACGCGTCGAGCTTCTTCGCCATGTCCTTGTCGGCGAGGGCGAGCAGCGCAACGGCGAACAGCGCCGCGTTCGCCGCGCCCGCCTCGCCGATGGCGAAGGTCGCCACGGGAATGCCCTTCGGCATCTGCACGGTGGACAGCAGCGAATCGAGCCCCTGCAGGTGCTTGGAGGGCATCGGCACGCCGAGCACGGGCAGCGTGGTATGCGCCGCCACCACGCCGGCGAGGTGCGCGGCGCCGCCGGCAGCCGCGATGATCGCCTTCACGCCGCGCTTGGCCGCGCCTTCCGCCCACTCGGCAACCTGCTTCGGCGTGCGGTGCGCGGACATCGCCTTCGCCTCGTAAGCGACGCCGAACTCCCCGAGCGTCTTCGCCGCCGCCTTCATGGTCTCCCAGTCCGAGGTGGACCCCATCACAATGCCGATCATTTCAGCGTTCTCCCAGTCAGGCGCTCCAGCGCCTCGCGATATTTTTCGGATGTCTTGGCGATCACCTCGGCCGGCAGCTTCGGCGCCGGCGGCGTCTTGTCCCAATCGAGTGTCTCGAGGTAGTCGCGCACGTACTGCTTGTCGAAGGACGGCGGGCTCGTGCCCTCACGGTAGGAATCCGCCGGCCAGAAGCGCGAAGAGTCCGCGGTCAGGGCCTCGTCGATCAGCACCAGCTGGCCCTGATCGTCGAGGCCGAACTCGAACTTGGTGTCGGCGATGATGATGCCCTTGTTCGCGGCGAAGTCCGCCGCCTCGCGGTAAAGCCGGATGCTGATGTCGCGCACCTGCGCCGCGCGATCCGCGCCGATCAGCTTCTCGGTTTCGGCGAACGAGATGTTCTCGTCGTGCCCTTCCTCGGCCTTGGTCGCTGGCGTGAAGATCGGCTCGGGCAGTTTCTGCGCCTGCTTGAGCCCCGCGGGCAGCTTGATGCCGCACACCGCACCGGTCTTCTGGTAGTCCTTCCAGCCCGAGCCGATGAGGTAGCCGCGCACCACCGCCTCGATCGGCAGCGGCTTGAGCTAGCGCACGACGATCGAACGGCCGCGCACCTGCGTCTTGTCGGCATCGCCCGCGACCACGCTCTCCGGGTCGATCCCGGTGAGCTGATTGGGGACCAGGTGGGCGAGCCGCTCGAACCAGAAGTTCGCCATCTCGGTCAGCACGCGGCCCTTGTCGGGGATCGGATCCGGCAGCACGACGTCGAAGGCCGACAGCCGGTCGCTCACCACGATCAGCATCTTGTCGGCGCCGACCGCGTAGATGTCGCGCACCTTGCCGCGGCCGATGCGCTGCAGGCTTTTGAGGTTCGATTCAAACAAAGCAGTCACGTCTTGGGCGCCTTCGAGTCCGGAGCGCGGCGGAAAATAGCATAGCCCGGCGAACCGGACCACGCGACGCGGGCGGGGTCTTTCGCCCGTCCTAGGCGGCCTGCTTCTCCAGCTCGGGCTTCCATTTGCCCTGCGCAGCGAGCCCGTTCATGTGCGCACGGTGATAGAACGCCTGCTGCGCGGCGCTCCTGTTGGCCGCCTGCCCCTTCCAGGTCTTCAGCGCCGGGTTCTGCAGGGCGCGCGAGTAGGAAAAGGTCAGCGGCCAGGGCAGACCGGGCGTTGCGGCCATCGCGTTGAGGTGCGCGGTCGCGTCGAGATCCGACTGGCCGCCCGAGAGGAACACCACGCCGGGCTGCGCCGCGGGCACGGTGTGCTTGAGGACCCGCACGGTGCGCTCCGCCACCTCCTGCACGCCGGCCTGACGCGGGCAGTCCTTGCCCGAGACGACCATGCTCGCCTTGAGGATCGTGTACTCGGACGCGACGTTGTAGGCGGCGAGCGCGGCGTAGGTCGCGCGCAGGGTGGCCTCGGTCACTTCCTCGCAGCGCTCGATGCTGTGACGGCCGTCGAGCAGCACCTCGGGCTCGATGATCGGCACGATGGAGGCCGCCTGGCAGGCCGCCGCGTAGCGCGCCAGCGCATGCGCGTTGGCGTACAGGCAGGTGTGCGAAGGAATGCCCTCGCCGATGGTGATCACCGCGCGCCACTTGGCAAACCGGGCGCCGAGCTTGAAGTACTCGTCGAGCCGTTTCGACAGGCCGTCGAGCCCCTCGGTCACCTTCTCGCCGCTGGCGAGCGGGATGTCGACCGTACCCTTGTCGACCTTGATGCCGGGAATGACGCCCTTGCGCGCGAGGTACGCAGCGAACGGCGTGCCGTCGTCGGCCTTCTGACGCAGGGTCTCGTCGAACAGGATGACACCCGAGAGGAACTTCTCGACGCCCGGGGCGGCGAACAGCATGCCGCGGTAGCTGCGGCGATTCTCCTCGGTGCAGGGAACGCCGACCGACTGGAAACGCTTTTCGCAGGTGCCGGCAGACTCGTCCGCCGCCAGAATGCCCCGGCCCTTGGCGACCATGGCGGCCGCCGTCTTCGCAAGCAATGCCTTATCCATAGGGTCCTCGGTGAATTCGGTAACAGTTTGTGGTGCGATCGCGGGTCGCGTGGCGACCGCCGTGCTTCGAACGAAGCAGCAGCGTTGATTTTACGCGCTACGCCGCGGCGACGGAACTCAGCGCGGCGCGCATCGGTCAACATCAACACGCAGGCGGAGTTGTGGGACAATCGCGCCCGCCGCACGCGCCCGGCATCCGAGACTGCAGCCGGTCGCGCGCTCCCCCGACGCAGTGCGACGCCGATGGTCGGCGCGACGGTTGAATTTTGCGGGGTCGATCCCCAGCTGTCGCCCCGATTCGGCTGCGGCGGCCCTGGATTGTTGTAATGCCATGATACGAATCGAAAATCTCGCAAAGACCTTCGGCGCCAAGCGCGCCGTGGACGGCGTATCCTTCGCCGTCGAACGCGGCGAGGTGCTCGGCTTTCTCGGCCCGAACGGTGCCGGCAAGTCGACCACCATGCGCATGATCACCGGCTTCATTCCGCCGACCGAGGGCACGGTGCGCGTCGGCGCACACGACGTCGTCGAATCCCCGCTGCAGGCCAAGCGCCTGATCGGCTACCTGCCCGAGGCCGCGCCGTCGTATCCCGACATGACGGTCGAGGGCTTCCTGTCGTTCGCAGCGGACATGCGCGGCCTCGCCGGCGACACGAAAAAGCGCGCCATCGGCCGCGTCGTCGAGCGCTGCTTTCTCGCCTCGGTCATCCACCAGTCGATCGACACCCTGTCCAAGGGCTACCGGCATCGAACCTGTCTCGCGCAGGCGCTGATTCACGACCCCGAGGTGCTGATCCTCGACGAGCCCACGGACGGCCTCGATCCGAACCAGAAGCACGAGGTGCGCAACCTGATTCGCGAGCTCGGTGCGAGCAAGGCGATCGTCTTCTCGACCCACATTCTCGAAGAGGTGGATGCCGCCTGCAGCCGCGCGATCATCATCGACCGCGGCAAGATCGTGGCCAACGGCACGCCCGCCGAGCTGCGCGCAATGTCGGTGTTCGCCGGCGCGGTCACACTGCAGGCGAGCGGCGCCGATACCGAGACAATGACAGCCAAGCTCGCCGCGCTGGACGGTGTCGCGCGCGTGGAGGCCGTGGACGGCGCGCTGCGCGCCTATCCGCGCGACAGCTCGGCGAGCGGCAGGCTGGTGCGCACGGTGGTCGAGCTCGCGGCACGCGAAGGCTGGCAGCTCGACGGGCTGCGCACGGAAGAGGGACAGCTGGATGAGGTCTTTCGCCGCATCACGCTCCCCGACACGGTCAAGGCGCCCAGCCGATGAGCGCCGGGCACATGATCTCGACCATCGCGCGACGCGAGCTGACGAGCTACTTCGCCTCGCCGGTGGCCTATGTGTTTCTCGTCATCTTTCTGCTGCTGACGGGGTTCTTCACCTTCACCGCCGGCGCGTTCTTCGAGCGCGGCGAAGCCAGCCTGGCCTCGTTCTTCATGTGGCATCCCTGGCTGTACCTGGTGCTGGTGCCGGCGGTCGGCATGCGGCTGTGGTCGGAGGAGCGGCGCGCGGGCACGCTCGAGCTGCTGTTCACGCTGCCGATCGCGCCCTGGCAAGCGATTCTCGGCAAGTTCCTCGCCTCCTGGCTGTTTCTGGCGATCGCGCTCGGCCTCAGCTTTCCGGTCATCCTGACCGTGAACGTGCTCGGCGAGCCCGACAACGGCCAGATTCTTGCCGGCTATCTCGGCAGCCTGCTCATGGCGGGCGCCTACCTGGCGGTGACCTGCATGACCTCGGCGATGACGCGCAACCAGGTCGTATCGTTCATTCTGTCGGTGGTCATTCTGCTGTTTCTCATCCTCGCGGGATTCACGCCGGTGACCGACCTGCTGGTGCGCTGGGCGAGCCCGGCGTTCGTCGACACCGTCGCCGCATTCTCGGTGATGACGCATTTCGACGGCTTTCAGCGCGGCGTCATCGACTCGCGCGACCTGTTGTTTTTCCTCTCGGTCATCGGCTTCGCGCTGTTCGCGACGGGCGTGATCCTGCGCAACCACCGGGCGGGCTGACGTCATGAAAAACCGCAACACCGTGCTTTTTTCTTCCGTGGGGCTCGTCGTCCTGCTGCTCGCGCTCATCGCGCTCAACTATCTCGCCTCGGCGACGGCGGTGCGCGTCGACCTGACCGAGGGCAAGCTCTATACCCTGTCGGACGGCACGCGTCGCATCCTCGGCCGGCTCGAGACGCCGGTGAAGCTCAAGCTCTACGTCTCGCAGGGCGAGGCGATGCCCGTGCCGATGCGCAGCTTCGCCAAGCGGGTCGAGGACATGGTCGACGAATTCCGCGCCGTGGCCGGCGACAAGCTGATCGTCGAGCGCTACAACCCGAAGCCGGACTCCGACGAGGAGGACGCCGCGCAGCTCGACGGCGTCGAGCCGCAGCAACTCTCCAGCGGCGACGTGTTCTACCTCGGCATTGCGGTGACGCAGCTCGATCGCAAGCAGTCGATCCCGAGCGTCAGCCCGCGGCGCGAGCGGCTGCTCGAGTACGACCTGGCGCGTGCCGTCGCGCGCGTGGGCAGCACCACGCGCCCCAAGGTCGGCGTCATGGCCGGTCCGCCGGTGCTCGGCGCGAGCTTCAATCCCATGACGCGGCAGCCGGCCGAGCCCTGGGTGCTCGCCGCGGAACTGAAGCGCGACTTCGACGTCGTGCAGATACCGCTCGGCGTCACGGAGGTGCCGAAGGACGTCAACGTGCTGCTGGTCATCCATCCGCGCAACATCCAGCCGCGCGCCGAGTACGCGCTGGACCAGTTCATCATGCGCGGCGGCAAGCTCATCGCGTTCGTCGATCCCTACGCCTATTTCGATGCCCAGCCGGGCATCCCCGGCATGCCGCCGATGGGCACGAGCTCGAGCCTGCCGACGCTGTTCAAGGCCTGGGGCGTGACGCTGCCGGACGGCAAGCTGGTCGCCGACATGGAATACCGCTCCGGGGCGGGCCAGCGCGAAACGCCGACGGTGCTGTCGCTCAACCGCAGCGCCTTCAGCCGAGACGACGTTGTCACCAGCCAGATCGAATCGGTGCTCTACCCCTGGGGCGGTGCGTTCGAGGTCAAGCCTGCTGACGGCCTGAAGCTGCAGACCCTGATCCGCAGTTCGAGCAACTCGATGATGGTCGACAGCGCGAAAGCGACCGCCTCGGGCGACGACGCGCTCAAGGGATTCCTGCCCGATGGCCGCGCCAAGCCGCTCGCCGTCCGTCTGAGTGGCGTGTTCAAGAGCGCCTTCCCCGACGGCCCGCCGGCCGATCCCGCGGCGAAGGACACGCCGCCGGCGCCGCCGGCCGGCGCGCCGCATCGCGCGCAGGCGGAGAAAGACAACGCGGTGCTGCTGGTGGCCGACATGGACCTGCTCGCCGATCCGGCTGCGGTGGACGTGCAGGAACTCTTCGGCCAGAAGATCATCGTGCCGTCGAACGGCAACCTGGCGCTGGCGCTCGGCATGGTCGAGCAGTTCGCCTCGGGCGACGAACTGATCTCGCTGCGCAGCCGCGCCGCGGCGTTCCGTCCGCTGACCGTGGTGCGTGCACTGGAAGCCGAGGCTGCCAAGCAGTACTTCGGCAAAATCGGGGCGCTCGAAGCCGATTTGCAGAAGACCAGCGAGAAGCTGCAGGCGCTGCAGGGCGCGAAGGGCGCAGGCTCGGGCCAGATCCTCAGTGCCGAGCAGCAGACCGAACTCGAGCGCTTCCGCAAAAGCGTCGCGCAGACGCGCAAGGAGCTCAAGGCGGTACGCAAGAACCTGCGCAAGGACTCCGAGGCGCTGGCGTTCTGGACCAAGGTCGTGAACATCGCGCTGCCGCCGCTCGTCGTCGCCTTCATCGGTCTGGGCGTCGCGCTCTTGCGCCGGCGCCGCGCGCAGCGCAGCCTCGCCGCCGCAGGCGCAGCATGAGCGGACGCGGTCTCGCGATCCTCGTCGTCCTGCTGCTGGTACTCGGCGGCGGCGCGCTGCTGATGCAGCAGCAGCGCGGCCGCGAGGCGGCCAACGTGGCGGCGCTCGGGCAGCCGGTGCTGAAGACGCTCAAGGCGGCCGAGGTCGCCGCGATCCGCATCGAGGCAGCCGACGGCACGCTGTCCATTGCGCGCAGCGGCGATCGCTGGCGGATCGCCGAGCGCAACGCGTTCCCCGCGGACATCGAAAAAGTGCGTGGCCTGGTGCTGAAGGCAATCGAGCTCAAGGTCGGCCAGAGCGAGGCGATCGGCGTCGCCGACCGCGCCCGGCTCGGCCTGAACGAAACCGGCGACGGCGCGGGCACGCGGCTGACGTTCGCGGCAGCCGACGGCAAGCCGATCGCGCGGCTCATCGTCGGCAACAAGTACTTCAAGCAGCGGCCGGACGATCCGGCCAGCGCGCCGGCCGACGGCCGCTTCGTGCTGCGCCCCGAGGATCCGAAGACGGTGATCATCGTGTCCGACCCGCTGGAGCAGGCGTCCGTGCAGACGTCGAAATGGGTCGAGCGCAGCGGGCTCGCTGCCGAAGGCGTACAGACGCTGGAAGCGCGGCTCGCCGACGGCGAGCACTGGAAGATCACGCGTGCCAGCGAAGACGCGGAATGGTCGCTCGAGGGCGCGATACCGGCCGACCAGCAGCTTGCGGTGACCAAGGCGAACGCGGCCTCGTATTCGATGAGCCTGCTGGAAGTTTCCGATGTCGCGCCGCCGGGCATCACGCCGGCGCAGACCGGGCTCGACCAGCCGGGCATCGTCACGGCGACGACCTTCGACGGCCCGACCTACACGCTGCGCATCGGCAAACAGGTCGACGACAAGCGCTACGTCTCGGTCGCGATCGAAGGCGAGCCCGCGAAGACGCGCACGCCGAAAGCGGATGAAAGCGAAGCCGACAAGGCAAAGCGCGACAAGGACTATGTCGAGCGGCGGGCCAAGCTCGAGCAGCGCCTGGCGCGCGAAAAGGCCCTCGCGGCGCACGTGCTGCTGATCGACAAGATCAAGCTCGACGATGTGCTGCAGAAGCGCGCGATCTTCCTCGAGAAAAAGGAAGCCAAGAAGTAAGTGTGAAAGAGTTGGCGCGCGTCGCGGCCCTCACACAGTCTGACTTGATGTAGATCAAGCGGAACGCGAATCCCGGCGCCTGCGACCCCCGCGCGCCGCACAATCGCCGGTGACTGACGGAGGTTTCGCATGGCACAGATCACCGACCGCATCGACAACGTCACGCGCATCCCGGCGGCGTACCAGAAGGCAAGCCTGCCGGCGCCGAAGAGCGTCAAGATCGAAATCTCGCCGCGCTGCAACTACCGCTGCGGATTCTGCGCGCTGCGCTCGCGCGAAGTGCAGCCCAAGTGGGACATGGACTTCGGCCTGTTCAAGCGCGTCACGCGCGAAATGCGCGAGGCCGGCGTCGAGGAGATCGGCGTGTTCTACCTCGGCGAGTCGTTCATGAATCCGCGCCTGCTGGTGGACTGCATCGCCTACCTGAAGCGCGAGCTTTCGATGCCCTACGTGTTTCTCACCTCGAACGCATCGATGGCCTTTCCGGAAGCGGTCGATGCCTGCATGCAGGCCGGGCTGGATTCGCTCAAGTGGTCGGTCAACGCCTGCGACGAAGCCCAGTTCGAAAACGTCATGGGCGTTTCGGGCAAGCTGTTCCATCGCGCCCTCGACAACATCGCGGCCGCCTGGGATGTGCGCACGCGCGGCGGTTACCAAACCGGGCTGTATGCCTCGTCGATCCGCTACGACGGCGAGCAGCAGGAGCGCATGGACGCGCTGCTCAGCGAGCGCGTTCGCCCCTACGTCGATCAGCACTACTGGCTGCCGCTTTACTCGATGGGCGCCTTCGCCACGCAGCGCGAAGAGGACCTCGGCTATCGCCCGACCGCGGGCAACCAGGGACGCATCGGCGCGCTGCGCGAGCCGCTGCCGTGCTGGTCGGCCTTCACCGAGGGCCACGTCACGGCCGAAGGCAAGCTCTCGGCCTGCTGTTTCGACGCGACCGCGAACTGGACGATGGGCGACCTCAATCAGACCGCGTTCATGGACGCCTGGAACTCGCCCGCCTTCGTCGCCCTGCGCGAGGCGCACCTGAAAAAGGATGTCCGCGGCACGGTCTGCGCGTCCTGCATCGCCTACAGCTAGATCGGCCGCCACCGGAATCGCGCCGCGGACTTCCCCCGCCCCGCGGGATGCTGCTATAACTGCCCGCAGGCCCCGCCCGAGGGCCGGCCCGTTTTTACCCACCCGTCGACCAAGGAGGAGGCCGTGGGCAGTCATTCCATCGAACAGATCAGGACCGTTGCGCTCGTCGGTCAGTCGGGATCCGGCAAGACCACGCTGACCGAGGCGCTGCTGGCGCAGGCCGGCGCGATTCCGGCCGCCGGCAGCGTCGAGCGCGGCTCGACCGTCTGCGACTACACGCCGCTCGAAAAGGAGCTGCAGCATTCGCTCAAGCTCGCGATCGCGAGCTTCGACGTCAAGGACGGCGGCAGCGAAACGTGCGTGCACCTGCTCGACACGCCGGGCTACGCCGATTTCGTCGGCCATTCGATGCCGGCGCTCGCCGCGGTGGAAACCGCGGCGATCGTGGTGAACGCCCAGAACGGCGTCGAGATGATGACCAGCCGCTTCATGCACTGGGCCGAGCATCGCGCGCTCGACCGCATCATCATCGTCAACAAGATCGACGCCGAGAACGTCGACCTGGCGGGCCTGCTCGAGTCGATCCAGTCGCACTTCGGCAAGGAATGCCTGCCGCTCAACCTGCCGGCCGGCGGCGCAAGCCGGGTGTCGGACTGCTTCTTCGCGCCCTCGGGCGAGTCCGATTTCTCCTCGGTCGAGGACGCGCACCGCCAGCTCGTCGACCAGGTGGTCGAGGTCGACGAGGCGCTGATGGCCGAGTACCTGGAAAAAGGCGAGATCGCCCCGGACGCGCTGCACGAGCCGCTCGAGCGCGCGCTGCGCGAAGGCCATCTCATCCCGGTGGTGTTCACCTCGGCGAAGAGCGGCGCCGGCGTCAAGGAGCTGCTCGAGGTCATCGTCAAGCTGCTGCCCAATCCGACCGAAGGCAACCCGCCGAGCTACGTCAATACGCCGGCGGACGGCAGTCCCGCAACCGAGCTCACCACGCGGCCGGATCCCGCGCAGCATGCGCTGGCGCACGTCTTCAAGATTGAAATCGACCCCTATGTCGGGCGACTCGCGGTGTTCCGCGTGCACCAGGGACGCATCGCCTCGGGCGCGCAGCTGTACATCGGCGAGGGCAAGAAGCCGATCAAGGCGGCGCACCTCTACCGCCTGTGCGGCAAGACCCAGACCGAGGTGAGCGAGGCGCTGCCGGGCGACATCTGCGCCCTCGCCAAGGTCGACGAAATCGCCTTCGACCACGTGCTGCACGACGCGGCCGAAGATTCCCATATTCACGCGCGCCCGCTCGAGCTGCCGAGCGCGGTGTTCGGCCTCGCGCTGCACGCGAAAAAGCGCGGCGACGAGCAGAAGATCTCGGATGTCCTGCATCGCCTCACGGCCGAGGACCCCTGCCTCCGGATCGAGCACAACAGCCAGGCGAACGAAACCGTGATGCGCGGGCTGGGCGAGCTGCACCTGAAGACGACGCTCGACAAGATGGCGGCGCAGTACAAGCTCGAGCTCGACACCAAGCCGCCGTCGATTCCCTACCGCGAGACCGTCGTCGCCAAGGCCGAAGGCCACAGCCGGCACAAGAAGCAGACCGGCGGTGCCGGCCAGTTCGGCGAAGTGTTCCTGCGCATCGAGCCCCTCGCGCGCGGCACGGGGTTCGAGTTTCTCGACCAGACCAAGGGCGGCGTGATCCCGAACCAGTTCATTCCGGCTGTCGAGAAGGGGGTGCGCTCGGTGATGGAATCCGGCTTCGTCGCGGGCTATCCCTTGCAGGACATCCGGGTCATCGTCTACGACGGCAAGCACCACCCGGTCGACTCCAAGGAGGTGGCGTTCGTCTCCGCGGGCCGCAAGGCCTTCATGGACGCGCTGGGCAAGGCGCGCGCGATCGTGCTCGAGCCCATCGTCAACATCGACGTGGTGATTCCCGAGGGCAACATGGGGGACATCGCGGGCGACCTCTCGGCGCGCCGCGGCCACATCAAGGGGCAGGATGCACCGCGCCCGGGCACCGTCGAGATCACCGCGCAGGCGCCGCTCTCGGAGATGGAGAACTTCCCCTCGCGGCTCAAGGCGCTCACTGCCGGCCACGGCGCCTACACGCTGGAATTCAGCCATTACGAGCCCGCCCCACCGCCGCTGCAGGCCAAGCTCGTCGAGCAGCACAAGCCGGCGCACGTCGAGGACTGAGCGGTCGGGACGCCATGGCCACGGCGGACGTCACACTGCCCTATCACGTGCGCGTCGGCACGGGCGCGCCGCCGCTCGTGTTCGTGCACGGCTTCGGTTGCAGCCACGAGGACTGGCACGCGCAGCTCGTGCACTTCGGCCCCGACCGGAGCAGCGTGGCCTGCGATCTGCGCGGCCATGGCGCGACGCCCGGCAAGCCGACCGAGTGCTCGATCGAGACCTATGGCGCCGACGTCGCCGAGCTGCTGCGCGCGCTCGACCTGCCGCGGGCGGTGCTCGTCGGGCACAGCATGGGCTGTCGCGTGGTGCTGCAGGCGGCGCTCGATGCGCCCGGGCGCGTCGCCGGCCTGGTGCTGATCGACGGCAGCCGCATCGGCGAGGGCGAAGCCGCGGGCGCCGCGCGCGCGACCAGCGAAGCCGTCGCGGCGCAGGGGTACGCGGCATTCACGCAGCAGCTGTTCGAGGGCATGTTCCTGCCAAGCAGCGAGGCGGCGCTCAAAGAACGCATCGTGGCGCGCGCCCGCGCGCTGCCCGAGGCCATCGGCGCGGCGCTGTTTCCCCGCATGGCCGCCTGGGATGCGGTCAACATGGAGCGCGCGCTGTCGACGGTGCGACAGCCGATGCGGGTGATCCAGAGCACCTACATGAATCCCGCACGCCAGCGCGTGTCGCTCAAGCCCGGCGAAACCACGCCGTGGCTCGAGCTGGTGCGCGCCCGCGCGCCGCGCGCGAGCATCGAGATCGTCAGCGGCGTGGGCCACTTCACGCAGCTCGAGGCCGCGGACACGGTCAATCGCCTGATCGAAGGCCTCGTGGCGTCGCTCTGAGGGCGTTGGCGAGCGGCCAGGCGCCGCGCACCTCGATCTCGATCCGGTCCACCGCCACCGGGGTTTGTGCGCCCTCGACGAGCTCGATGACATGGCGCCCCGGCCGGGGTCGCCAGTCGAATCCGGCGCCGCGCGCGACGACGCGCCCGTTCAGCCGCCAGGCGAGGCGGCCCGCGCCGCCTTCCGCTTGCCAGGTGACGCGCTGCCGCGCGGCGGGGATGTCCGGATCCAGCGCGAGGATCGTGCCGTCGACCGGCGCGATGATGCGCGCCCGCGCGTGCGCGGACTCGGCCAGCGCGACGCGGTCGCGCTCGGTGCCGGCGATGAACCATTCCTCGCGCGCCGCCTCGACGCCGTCGGCGAAGCGCACCGCGGCGCGTACCAGCCCCGGCGGCGGGGGCGCAGATTCGCCAGGCTGCACGCCGGCCGCATGCAGCGCGCTCATCAGGTCCAGCCACACCGGTGCGGCGCCGTGCATACCCGACACGTTGTGCATCGGCTCGCCCGAGGCATTGCCCACCCAGACCCCGACCGTATAGCGGCGCGAGAAGCCCAGGCACCAGTTGTCGCGCATGTCCTTGCTGGTGCCGGTTTTCACTGCGCTCCACCGGCGGGTCGCCATGGCGTTGTCGAAGCCGAAGGTGCGCGCGCGTGCCGCGCGGTCCGCCAGGATGTCGGCGACCACGAACGCTGCGCGCGCATCCATGACCCGCACCGGCGCCGGCGCAGGATCGTCCGCGCGCAGGCGCACCGGTGTCGCGCGACCGCCGTTGGCGAGCGCACGGTAGGCATTGGCGAGTTCGATCAGCGTCACGTCCGCCGAGCCGAGCGCCAGGCTGTAGCCGTAGTAGTCGGCGGATTCGACGAGCGTCGACAGGCCGAAGGCGCGCAAGGCCTGGACCAGGCGCTCGGGCCCGAGCAGCATTGCCGTGCGCACCGCCGGCACGTTGAGCGAGCTCGCCAGCGCGGTGCGCACCGACACCGGCCCCTTGAAGGTGCGGTCGTAGTTCTGCGGCATGTAGAGCGCCGCACCCGATTCGAGATTGACCGGCGCGTCGACCAGCAGCGAAGCGGCGGTGAGCATGCGGCGCTCGAGCGCGAGCCCGTAGAGAAACGGCTTCAGCGTCGAACCGGCCTGGCGCGGCGCGAGCACCGCGTCGACCTGGTGTGCGTCCGACAGGCCCGCGCCGCTCGAGCCGACCCAGGCGAGCACGTCGCCCGTCGCGTTGTCGAGCACCACGACGGCGCCGTCCTCGACGTTGCGCGCGGCAAGCGCCGCGAGATGGCGGCGCAGGACGGCGTTCGCCAGGCGCTGGAGGTCTGCGTCGAGCGTGGTGCGGACGGCCTCGCCCGGCCGCGTGAGCAGCCGCTGCGCGAGATGCGGGGCGAGCGCCTCGACCGGCGCGTAGCGCGTCGCGGCACGCCGCGCGAGGCGTGCGGCCGCGAGCCCGGGCAGCTCGGCGCAGGCGCCGCCCAGGTCCTGGGCGCGCAGCACGGCGCAGGCACGCAGCACGACGGCGTCCCGCGGCGCGTTCGGCGCGCGCACCAGCGCCGCGGCGAGTGCCGCCTCGACCGCGTCGAGCCCGCTCGGATGCTTGTCGAACAGCGCAGCCGACATCGCCGCGACGCCAACCAGCTCGCCGCGGAACGGCACGAGATTGAGGTAGGCCTCGAGAATCTCGTCCTTGCGCCAGTGCGCCTCGAGCGCTGCCGCGCCGATGACCTGCTGCAGTTTCTGCGGCACGCCGCGCGCGCCCGAGCGCGGGCGCCGCGCCGCGTCGTCCAGCAGTCCGGCGAGCTGCATGGTGATGGTGCTCGCGCCGCGCGTGCGCGTGTGCCACAGGTTGCCCCAGGCCGCCGCCGCGACGGCGGCCCAGTCGACGCCGCTGTGTTCATAGAAACGCCGGTCCTCCGAGTGGAGCAGCGCGAGGCGCAGCGCCGGCGAGACGTCCTCGAGCCCGACCCATTCGAGCCGGCGCACCGCGTGATCAATGCGCCGCTCGGCGAGCGGAGCGCCATAGCGATCGAGCAGCACCGCGTCGGACGATCGCCATGCCTTACGCACCGCCTCGTACGACGGCAGCGCCTGCGCCGTGCCGCTCGCGCCTGTGACCGCGAACGCGCAGGCGAGGAGCAGCCGTTTCACCGCGCGACCTCCCAGCGTGGATTCGGCGCCTCGCCGAAAACCTCGGGCGCGTACATCGCTTCGACGCGCGTCGGCGGTATCGCGAAACTGCCCGGATTGTTGATGCGCAGCGTGTACTGCAGGCGCAGCGCCCCGCGCGGCAGGTACGCATAGTAGGCACGGTAGGCCTCGAAACTGCGCTCGGTATACGCGCGCCAGGCCCGCCCGCGCCCCTCTTCGCCGCGCGTCGCGATGCGCGAGTCGCGTCCAAGGCCGCTGCCGAGGATCGTCGAGCCCGCGGGAATCGGGTCCGAGACGACGACCCAGGTCATGTCGGCATCGGCCTGTACGTCGAGCGTGACGCGCGCGAGGTCGCCTTTCGCCCAGCGCCCGGGACTGCGCTGCTCGAGCGGCTCCACGCGTCGGCTCACCCGGTAGCCCGCGGCGACCGGCGCCCGGGCCTCGACCGCGGCGAGCGAAAGCACCGTCGCCCAGGGCTTGCCCTCGCCGGCATGCCCGACGTCGAGCCGATCGCGATCCTGGGCGCCGCCGGACCAGGGCAATCGACCCAGCGCGCGCACGCCTTGCTCGTCGCCGCGCCACTGCATTTCGAGCACGCGTTGCGGCGGGGCGGCGAGTTGCGCGGTGCTGGTGCCCTTCACCGGGTCCTTTTCGAACGCCGCACTGAAGCGCTCGACCGCGAGCGAGCCCCACAGGTTCGCGGTCGTCGTCTGCCAGGCGCCGCGCCGCTGGCGGTCGAGCAGGCCGATGAGCATGCGCGGAATCTCGTCCCGCCAGCCGGATTCGTCCATCACGGCGAGCAGCAGGCGCGCTGCATTGACGTCACCGTTCACCATCAGCCACCACAGGCTGTCGTCCGGCTCGCTCGAAAACACCAGTCGCGTGCCTTGGTAGGAAAGCCGCGCGCGCAGGATGTTCTGCGCCGCGTCGATGCGCTCGGCGCGCTGCGGCGCGGCGGGCACACGCTTGAGAACCGAGAGCCAGTCGATCACGGCGGAGGTCGGCCACAGGTTCGGCGTGATCGCGATCGAAGTCAGCAGGCGCGCCGGCAGCGTGCCGTAGCGCGACAGCGCTTCCAGGGCGGCGAGCTTGCGCAACTCAAGGTCGCGGCGCGGCGACCAGTGCGTGCGCTGGATGCGGCCTTCGACGAACGCAGTCAGCGCGGCCAGCATGCGATCGCGGCTCGCCTGCGGGATCTCGAACGCCGGGCCTGCCGCATGCGCGGCCGAAAGCAGCGCAGCGGTCAGCACGTCGCTGCCCAGCCGCGCGCTCGACTCGCCGAGCGGAAAGTACGCCGCGAGGCCGTCGCGGTCGAGATAGACCGGAAGCTCTTCCATCGCGGCCTGCCACAGCGCGGCGCTGCGCAGGCCGATGGCCTTCGACGTTTTCTGCTCGAGACAGGCAAAGGGGTACTGCTCGAACCAGCGTCGCACGCCCGGCAGCTCGCCGCCGAGCCGCGCCTGCATCGAAACCGCGAGGCCCCCGCGCAGGCGCCCGGCGGCGTCGCGCTGCGCATCGGCCGGCGGGGCGACGGTGAGTTGCAGCGGCTTCGTAAGCGGGTCGAGCTGCGCCAGCAGCGCCTGGCGCACCGTGAGCGGCACCGCGTGCACAACACGTTGACGGATCTTCAGCCGGTCGCGCGGTCCGCCCCCCTCGACCTGCGCCACGATGTCCCAGTCGAGCGTACCGGCGTCCGCCGCGTCGAGCGGCACGTCGACCGGCCAGGCGATTTCCTGCGCCGACTGCGCTGCGAGCTCGAGCTGCTGCGGCGCGAGCACCCCGTCGACGCCATTCGCCAGCGTCGCGCTCAGCGTCACCCGCATCGCGCGCGGCGTCGTGTTGCGCAGCGTGACGAGCGCGCTGAACCGGTCGCCTGCACGCAGCAACGGCGGCAGGCCCGAGATGAGCTGCAGATCCTGGTTGCTGCGCAGCTGCGCCTGGCCGCTGCCGAAGCGCTGCGGTCCGGCGTCGGCAATCGCGGCGACGGTGAAGGTGGTCAGCGAATCGTTCAGCGGCACCTCGACCCAGGCTTCCCCTTGCGCATCGAGCGCCACGCGCGGCTGCCACAGGAGCAGCGTATCGAACAGCTCGCGCGTCGGCGCCGTGCCGCCACCCCCGCCCGCGGGCAGCGCCTTGCGGCCGTAGTGGCGCTTGCCGATCACCTGCATCTGCGCGCTCGCCGTTTCGACCGCATAGCGTCGCTGCTGAAGCATCGCGCGCAGCAGATCCCAGGAGCGATTCGGCTCGAGCTCGAGCAGCGCCTGGTCAACCGCGGCGACCGCGACCTCGGTGCCGGCCGGTGCCGCGCCGCCGCCGGGCAGGCTGACTTTGAGCTTGACGCGCGCGGTCTGGCGCGGCGCGTACTCCGGACGCTCGGGCGTAACCGATACCTCGAGCGCGTTCGCCTGCCGGTCGACCTCGATCTCGGCAATGCCGAAACGAAACGCCGGCTTGGACAGGTCGACCAGCGCGGTCGGCGGCCGGTACTCGGGTCGCTCGCTGCTGCGCGCACGCCACCATTCGAGCGGCGAGCGCCAGCCCCAGGTGAAGAACGACGTCCAGTGCACCTCGCGCAGCCGCCCGCGCACCGCGAGCACCGAGACGTAAATGTTCGGCGCCCAGTCGTCGCGAATCTTCACCTCGATGGTGGGGTCGCGTCCGCTGAGACGCAGGCTGCGCGTCTCGATCACGCCCTCGCGTTCGACCGCGACCAGCGCCGTCGCCTCGCGAAACGGCATGCGTACCTGGAAGCGCGCGATGTCGCCGGGCCGGTAGGCGCGCTTCTCGGGAATCACGTCCATGCGGTCGTGGCTCTCGACGTCGAACCACAGCTCGCCATGCCGCGTCACCCAGACCGAGGTGACCGCCTGCGCGGGCCGCCCCGTCGCATCCTGGGTCACGGCGACCAGCTCGACCTCGCCCGGCGTGGCGAGCGGTATCTCGCAGAACGCGAGGCCGCGGACATCGGTCGTCGCGTTGCACAGCACTCCGAGATCCCTGGTCTCGCTGCGGTGCTCGTAGGCATAGAAACCGCCGACGACGCGCTTGCGGTGAGAGGTGGTTTGGCGCAGCCGCGCGCGGATCTCGACCGCACGCCCGGCCTGCGGCGCGCCGTCGGTAGAAAGCACGACGGCCTGCAGCACCGCCTTGTCGGAAACCGAGGTCCAGCTTTCCGTCTTCAGGCCGACGATCACGCCGGCGGGCCAGAGCGGAAAGCGGCGCGAGATCGTCTGCGTCTCGCCGCTCGGATCGTCGAAGGTCGCCTCGGCGACGAGGTCGTAGTGATGCGGCGTGCGCGGCAGGCCATCGACCGTGACCCGACCGCCGCCCTGCGCATCGAGCGTCAGCGCGAGCTTGTCGGCGACGACCTTCTGGTTGAGCGCCTCGTCTCGGCGCCCGGTGGAAAACGAGAACCCGCGGTATTCGGCGAAGTAGGCGTAGCGGTTCTGCAGCATCGCCGAGACGCGCACCGGCCGGCCGCCTGCGCTGCCGCCGGCGAGGAAGGCGAGCTGCACCGAGAGCGGCAGCTCGGCGGCATCGATACCGGCCCCGCGCGGGACCGACAGGCTGCCACTGAACACCGGCAGGCGGAAATCCTCGACTCGAAAACTGCCGGCCGGCCGAGCGAGATCGCGTAGCGGCCCTTTTTCGCCGCCTTGGGCAGTTTCAGTGTCGAGCTGCCCGAACGCGCACCGTCCCAGTCGATCGGCAGCAGGAATTCGTCGCCCGAGCCAAGGTGGCGAACCTTGGCCTGCGCCGGCAGCGCCTTCGCTTCGAGCAGGGCGAGGCCGTCCGCGGTCTCGCGCCGCAGGAAATGCTTCATCGACACCGTCTCACCCGCGCGCACCAGCGGCCGGTCGAGCACGCTGTGCGCACGCAGCACGGCCGTGGCGTCCCAGGCGGTGGCGACGTCGAAGCGCCAGGGCTCGATGCCGTCGTTCCAGTGGCTCCAGGCGAAGGAGAAATCGGTGCGTCCGTCGGCGAGCCGTGCGCGCGCACTGACCAGCCAGCCCCGGCCGCGTTCGCAGCGTGGCGGCTCACCGAGCGCGCGCTCCACCGCTGCGACGCCGTCCTCGCCGCTGCGTCCGCGCCAGACTTCGGTGCCCTTGCAGTCGCTCACACGGATCTCGACG
>LJTQ01000028.1 GCA_001303445.1 Betaproteobacteria bacterium SG8_39
AAGGATCGCGGCCCCGGTCGCCGACTCTGCCGTTGCAGGATGCGGAAAACCCTCGGTGCGCAGTTTGTCCACGCCGGGAAAGTTTCCGTAGGCGCCCGCGTGCACCATGCCGTCCGGGCCGACCAGGTTGAGGCCTACCTTGCTGCCGGTAAACAATCGCTCGCAGCTCTCGACGATCTTTTCGAACACCGGCTGCGCGTCGGCGATCGAGTTGCTGATTACGCTGAGCACTTCGCCCGACGCCCTCTGCTGCTCGAGGGCTTCCTTGGTTTCGTTGAACAGGCGCACGTTCTCGATTGCGATCACCGCCTGGTCGGCGAAGGTCTTGAGGAGATCGACCTGCACCTGCGAAAACAGTCCAGCGCTTGCGCGCGCGACATTGATGATGCCGATCGGCTCGCCCTCGCGAAGCATCGGCACGACCAGGACGCTACGGAAGTTTGCCGCCATTGCCAGGTCGCGCGACTTGGCTGGCACGCTGGCCTCCTGCGCGTCCGGAAGATTGATGACGGTACGGTCGAGGATCGCACAGCCGGCGACGGTGTCACGCGCGAGGGGCGTGGGATAGACGCTTCGGTACATCGCAAGACCCTCGGCGCCGAGGTTCTGGTGCGCGACGATGTCGAGAAATTCTCCGTCGAAGCGCAGCACCGTGCTCAGTCGGCCGTCACACAATCTGGCGGCGGCGCGCACGATCGCGTCGAATACCGGCTGGACGTTGGACGGCGAACTGGCGATGACGCCGAGGATCTCCGCGGTCGCGGTCTGCCGCTCGAGCGCGTCCCGCGTCTCGTTGAACAGGCGCACGTTGTCGATCGCGATCACCGCCTGGTCGGCGAAGGTCTGCAGCAGGGCGATCTGATCGTCGGTAAACGCGTTCTTGCGCGCCACGACGACGAGGCCCTGCGATCGGCCCTCGCGCACCATGGGCACGATCAGCAGCGCCTGGTAGCCGGTGAGGACCGCCAGCTCGCGCGAGCTGGCCGGCACGTCGGGGTCTTCCTGCAGGTTGACCTGATGAATGACGCGGTTCTCGCGGACCGCAATCGCGCTGAGATGGTCGCGCTCCACCGGCATCGGGAACAGCCGCCGCGCCTGGGCCAAGCCTTTCTCCGGCCAGTCGCAGGTCGCAACCAGGTGCAGCATCCCGCCCTCGAGCGTGATCGCGGCGCTGTAGACTGCGTCGCACAGCCGCACCGCGCTCGACACGATCGCTTCGAACACCGGCTGCGTGTCGGTCGGCGAGCCACTGATGACCTTGAGGATCTCCGCGGTCGCCGTCTGCCGCTCGAGCGCCTCCTTGGTCTCGTTGAACAGGCGCACGTTCTCGATCGCGATCACCGCCTGATCGGCGAACGAGCGCAGCAGCGCAATCACCTTGTCGTCAAAGCGGCCCGGCGTGCCCCGCGTGACGGCGATCGCACCGATTCCCTGGCCCTCCCGCAGCAACGGGACCATCAGCGCGGACTTGATGCCGAAGGCCTCGCCGACGATCCGCTCATGCTCGGGGATGTCGTCCCCGCCTTCCCAGTCGGGGACATGCACGATCTCGGCATCCAGGATCGCGCGCGACGGGAAATTCTTGTCCCGGTCCAGCGGTGCGACGCGAACGTCCTCGGGAAGATCCTTTATCTCGGGCCCGGCGTAGGCGCTCACCGTGAACTGCGCGTCGCGGCGCAGGAGAAGAACCGTGGATTGCCCTGCGATCAGGCGCTGGGTGCTGTTGACGATCGCTTCGAAGACGGGCTGCGTGTCGGTCGGCGTGCTCGAGATCACGCGTAGGATTTCGGCTGTCGCGGTTTGCCGCTCGAGCGCCTCCTTGGTCTCGTTGAACAGGCGCACGTTCTCGATCGCGATCACCGCCTGGTCGGCGAAGGTCCTGAGCAGGGCGACTTGCGAATCCGCGAAATATCCGGGGACGACGCGGGCCACGAAGATCACCCCGATGACCTTGCCTTCGCGGATCATCGGCACGCCCAGGCAGCCGCGGTAGCCACCCGCACGCGCGGCGCTTTTCCGGGCATAGCTCGGGTCGGCCATGACGTCGGCGACATGCTCGACGTCGCAATTGTGGAAGGCTCGGGCAATCACCGTTTCCTCGCCCGGGTACATCGGGAACGCGCGCCGAATGAGCGCCACGCCGTCTTCTGCGACACCTTCGAGGGCAACCAGCTGCATCTTCTCGCCGTCGAATCGCGAGACGGCACTCATGTCCGCGGCGCAGAGCTTTCCAGCGAGCTTGCCGATCATGTCGAACACCGGCTGCACGTCGGTCGGCGACTGGCTGATGACCTTCAAAATTTCGGCGGTCGCCGTCTGCCGCTCGAGCGCTTCCTTCGTCTCGTTGAAAAGACGCGCGTTCTCGATGGCGATCACCGCCTGGTCGGCGAAGGTCTTGATGAGCGCGATCTCGTTGTCGGAGAACGCGCCGACGAACTCGCGGCCGACGAACATTGCGCCGATCGGACGATCCTTGCCCAGCAGCGGCGTCATGACGACCGATTTGAGGCCGGTGATCCCGGCGCCCCGGCGGATGGACTCAGGGACCTCCGTGCCGCCTTCGGTATCCGGGTAGTGCAGCGTGCGGCGCTCGATGATCGCCAGGCCGGTCCCCGTTTCCCGGTTGATCGGCAGCGGGTACATGTCGCGGAAGATTTCCGCGGCGGGCCCGTGGTAGGCACCGACATGCGCCAGGCCGTCCTCGCCGACCAGGGTGATCCCCACGTGCCGGCCTTTGAACAGCCGCTCGCAGCTCTGCAGAATCACTTCGAATACCGGCCGCGTATCGGCGAGCGAGCCGCTGATCACTTGCAGTACTTCGGCCGAGGCGGTCTGCCGCTCGAGCGCCTCCCTGGTCTCGTTGAACAGGCGCACGTTCTCGATCGCGATCGCCGCCTGGTCGGCGAATATGCGAAGGAGCGTGACCTTGCGCTCGTCGTAGGCACTTGGCTCGTCCCAGCCCATCGTGATCGCGCCGATTGGCTGGCCGGCGCGCAGCATCGGTACCGTCACCTGACTGCGGGTATCGAGCGCCGCGATCATCTGACGGGATAGCTCCGGCACCGTGTCGTCATGCTGGATATCGGCGACAAAGCGCGGCGCTCGCGAGAGGATCACCTGTCCGACGACGGTGTCGTTCGCCGCCGGTCGCGGAAACACTCCCCGCACCTGTGCCAGACCGTTCGCACTCAAGCCGACGCTCGCCACCATGTGGATGGTCGCTTCGTCGTAGCGATACACGCGCCCGAAACGTGCGCCGCACAGGCGTACCGCCCGCTCGACGATGACGTCAAACACCGGCTGCGCGTTGGTCGGCGAGCTCGCAATGACCCCCAGGATCTCCGCCGTCGCGGTCTGCCGCTCGAGCGCCTCCCTGGTCTCGTTGAACAGGCGCACGTTCTCGATCGCGATGACCGCCTGGTCGGCGAAGGTCGTCAGCAGCTCGACCTCGTGATCGCTGAATCCGCCCGCCTCGCGGCGGGTGATGCTGAGCGTGCCGATCGCGACGCCCTTGCTCAGCATCGGCACGGCGATGATGCTTTGGAACCCTCTGCGTCGCGCGACCTCGCGAAGCCCCGGCCGCCGGCGGTTGCCCTGGGCGTCGCCGACCTGCGCCGGCGCAGCCTTGAGTACCGATTGCGCGAGGATCGTGTCGCGGTTGTCCTTGAGCGAAAGGGGGAAGAGATTTTTCACCGCCTGGTCGCCCGCCTTGCTCGTGGACGTGAACGCACCGAGTTGCAGCGTGTCGCCGACGCGGATCGACACCGAGGCGGACAGCGCCCCCAGCAGCCGCATCGAGCTGCGGGCGACCGCGTCGAACACCGGCTGGACGTCGTCCGGCGAGCCGCTGATGACCTTGAGGATGTCGGCGGTGGCGGTCTGGCGCTCGAGCGCTTCGCGCGTTTCGTGGAATGCGCGCGTGTTCTCGATCGCGATCACCGCCTGGTCGGCGAAGGTCTTCAGCAGACCTATTTCTGCCCGGGTGTAGCGCCCGGCCTCAACGCGGGTGACGGCAATCGCACCGATCGGCACTTTCGCGTTCATGAGCGGAACGGCCAAGGTCGACCGAAAGCCACGCGCCTCTGCGAGCTCGCGCATCTCCCGGCTCCTGTCGCGACGCGTGTCAGCCAGTTCGATGATCTTCCGGCCGATGATGCAGCGCCCAATGGGCCCAATGGTGGTCGCTTTGCTCAAAGGCTGTGGGAACATGGCCCGCAGGCGCGCCTCGGAACCACGCCGCGCGCCGCGCGCTGCCCCGTACTGGATCTGACTGCCGTCGAATCGCACGACGATGACCGACCACGCGTTGAACAGGCGCATCGCGGCATCCGCGATCGCCTCGAACACCGGCTGCACGTCAGAGGGCGACCTGCGAATGACACGCAGAATCTCGGCGGTCGCCGCCTGCGCGTCACGCGCGAGCGCGAGCGCCTCCGTGTCTTCCTTGCGCTTTTTCTCGCGCGCGAGCGCGCGCTCCAGCTTCGCGAGCTGCGCCTGCAGTTCCGCCTTCGTGATCGCCGGCATCGCCCTCCCTCGGTGCAGCGCAGGGGCAGGTTAGGGTAAGCCCCTGCATTGGGCAAGGGGGCGCGCGGCGCACGCAGCGCACCTATAATGCGCGCAGCGCCAGCGAAGAAAATCCCCAGCCTGCATGTCGACGCCCCCCATCCTGTGGCAACCGAGCGAAGAGGCGATCGAGCGCGCCCAGCTTACGCAGTTCGCGCGCCACTGCGTGCGGCGCCACAACCTCGACTGCAACACCTATCCCGAGTTCTACGACTGGTCGGTCGAGAACCCGGAGGACTTCTGGAGCGCGGTGTGGGAGGAGTGCGGGGTGATCGCCTCGCGCAAAGGGTCGACGGTGCTGGTGGACGGCGACAAGATGCCGGGCGCCAAGTGGTTCCCCGAGGCGCGGCTCAATTTCGCCGAGAATTTGTTGCGCCGCGGCGACCGCGGCGACGCGTTCGTGTTCTGGGACGAGTCGGGCTTTCGTCGCCGCGTGTCGTACGCGGACCTCTACAGCGATGTCTCGCGCGCGGCGCAGGCGCTCGTCCAGCTCGGGCTGCGCGCCGGCGACCGCGCCGCAGCCTTCATCCCGAACATGCCCGAGGCGGGCATGCTGGCGCTGGCCGCGCTCTCGCAGGGCATCGTCTGGTCGTCCTGCTCGCCCGATTTCGGCGTCGACGGCGTCGTCGATCGCTTCGGCCAGATCGAGCCCAAGGTGCTGTTCTGCGCCGACGGCTACGTCTACAACGGCCAGCGCCACGACTGCCTCGAGCGGGTGCGCGAGATCGCCGAGCGCCTGCCGAGCGTGCGCAAGATCGTGGTGGTGCCGCATCTCGATACGCGTCTCGACGTCTCGGACATTCCCAAGGCGGTGACGCTCGAGGAGTGGCTGCGACGCTACCAGCCCGAGACCATCGCGTATGCGCAGCTGCCGTTCGACCATCCGGTCTACATCCTGTTCACCTCGGGCACCACCGGCAAGCCGAAATGCATCGTGCACGGCGCGGGCGGGTCGCTGTTGCAGCACCTCAAGATGTACAAGCTGCAGTTCGACCTGCGGCCGAACGACCGGTTCTTCTTCTACTGCACGACCAACTGGGTGGTGTGGAACCTGCTGTTCGCCGCGCTCTGCGCCGAGGCGAGCGTGATGCTCTACGACGGCTCGCCGTTCGTGCGCGGCGGCAAGATCCTGTTCGACTACGCCGAAAAGGAAGGCATCACGCATTTCGGCACCTCGGCGAAATTCATCGATGCGATTGCCAAGCGCGGCCTGGCGCCGCGCGAGACGCACGACCTCTCGGCGCTGCGCATGATCCTGACCACCGGCTCGCCGCTGATCCCGGAGAGCTTCGACTACGTCTACCGCGACGTGAAGACCGACGTCTGCCTGTCGTCGATCTCGGGCGGCACCGACATCATGGCGGCCTTCGCCGACGCGAACGCGGTGCTGCCCGTCTACCGCGGGGAACTGCAGTGCCGCACGCTGGGCGTCGATGTGCAGGTCTTCGACGAGGACGGCAACCCGGTGGTGGGCGAAAAGGGCGAGCTGGTGTGCACCAAGCCGTTTCCGTCGATGCCGCTCGGCTTCTGGCGCGACCGCGGCGACGAGCGCTACCACGCGGCGTACTTCGCGCGCTATCCGAACGTGTGGTGCCACGGCGACTGGGTCGAGCTCACCGAGCGCGGCACGATGATCGTCTACGGACGCTCGGATGCGACGCTCAACCCGGGCGGCGTGCGCATCGGCACCGCCGAGATCTACGCCCAGGTCGAGAAGATCGACGAAGTCGACGAGTCGGTGGCGATCGGCCAGCTGTGGCCGCCGGATGCGCCGGCGGACACGCGCGTGGTGCTGTTCGTCAAGCTGCGCCCGGGGTTCACGCTCGATGCCGCGCTCGCAGAGCGCATCCGCACGCAGGTCCGCGACAACGCCACGCCGCGCCACGTGCCGGCGAAGATCGTGCAGGTCGAGGACATCCCGCGCACCAAGAACGGCAAGGTGGTCGAGCTCGCGGTGCGTGCGGTGGTGAACAACATGCCGGTCGGCAACACCGACGCGCTGGCGAATCCGGAGGCGCTCGACTTGTTCCGGGAGTTGCCGGAATTGCAGGCCTAAATCGGGGTCAGACCCCTGTGGATAAGTTGCGGTGCGCGTCGCATCGCGTAGTCCTGCGCGACTTATCCACAGGGGTCTGACCCCATGCGTGTGGCGTCGCGGGTTGCGTTCAGTGTAGCGTCGCCCGCCGGCGCTCGTAGATGCCCTGCAGCAGGCGCAGCGAGCCGAGCGAGATGGCGCGGTGCGACAGCGCGTGGCCGAGGTCGTCGACGATGTCGAGGGTGACCGGGACGTGCAGCGCGTTGAGCGAGCGCGCGGCGCGCTCGGCATGCACGCGCGACACGATGCAGTCGTAGGCGCCGTGCACGAGATGGATGCGCGCGTCGATGCGCTGGTCCGGCTTCGGCAGGCTGGCGAAGCGCGCCGCGAATGCGACCACCGCGCCGGCGAGGCGGGGCAGGGCCTTGACCGCTTCGAGCGCCAGGGTGCCGCCCTGCGAGAAGCCGATCAGTACGGTGCGCCGCGCGCTCAGGCCGAGCGCCATCTGCTCGCGCCGCACCAGATCCTCGAGATCGGGCAGCACGGCGGCGACGCGCTCGCGGTGGTTTTCGCCGTTCAGGCCGCGCGTCGAGTACCAGTCCTGCGCCGCTTCGCGCTGCGCCACGCGTCGAAAGCCGCTCGGCACGAGCATCGCGGCGCTGGGAAAGCGCGCCTGGAAGCGAAACGCAATCGGAATCATCGACTGCGCCGTGGCGCCGCTGCCATGCAGGAAGACGAACAGGTGTCGGGCCGGCCGGTCGGGCGTGGGTGCGAAGCGGTAGGCCCGGCTGGTCGACATGGACCGATTGTGACCCCGTCGGCGGGACCCTGCCAACCCGGGATCGGCGAGCGCCTCAGGACGGCGCGGCGCGGCCCAGCAGGGCGGCCAGATGGTGGCCGGTGTGGCTCGCCGCGACCCCCGCCACCTGGCGCGGCGAGCCTGCGGCGACCACGCGGCCGCCGCCGTCGCCGCCCTCCGGGCCGAGGTCGATCACCCAAATGTACAGCGTGCGGCCGGTGTCGCGCTTGGAGAGCTCGAGCGAAAGCTTGACGCGCTGCGCCTCGCCGCCGGACAGGGTGGTGGCCGATTGGCCGAGCCGCACGTAGCCCAGGCCGACGTCGGACAGCGTCTTCAGCTTGCGCAGGATCGCCGGCACCGCAGAAAAGAACGCCGCCGCCTCGTCCACCGTCAGCTGCAGGACCTGGTGGATGTTCTTGCCGCGGTAGCGGATCTCGAGTGTCTCGCGGTTGTAGCGCTCGCCGTGGCACAGGTCGCAGGGCACGTACATGTCCGGCAGAAAATGCATTTCGACGCGCGTCATGCCGTCGCCCTGGCAGGCCTCGCAGCGCCCGCCCTTGACGTTGAACGAGAAGCGCCCGGCATCGTAGCCGCGCGTGCGCGCCTCGGGCACGCCGGCGAACAGCTCGCGGATCGGCGTGAACAGGCCGGTGTAGGTCGCCGGGTTCGAGCGCGGCGTGCGCCCGATCGGCGCCTGATCGACGCTGACGATCTTGTCGAGGTGCTCGAGCCCGTCGATGCCGTCGTGCGCCGCCGGTTCGGCGGCGCTGCCGTAGAGCTGGCGCGCGATCGCCGCGTAGAGGGTGTCGTTGACGAGCGTCGACTTGCCCGAGCCCGACACCCCGGTGACGCAGACGAACAGGCCGAGCGGCAGCTCGACGTCGATGTTTTGCAGGTTGTTGCCGCGCGCGCCGCGCACGCGCAGGCGCTTCTTCCCGGGCCGGCGCGTCAGCGGCGGCAGGCTGATCGACAGCGCACCGCCGAGGTACTTTCCGGTCAGCGAGTCCGGGTCGTCGATGATCGCCTGCGGGGCGCCCTCTGCGATGACGCGACCGCCGGTCTCGCCGGCGCCGGGGCCCATGTCGACCACGTGATCCGCGGCGCGGATCGTCTCGGCGTCGTGCTCCACCACGATCACTGAGTTGCCGAGATCGCGCAGGCGCAGCAGCGTGTCGATCAGCCTTGCGTTGTCGCGCGGATGCAGGCCGATCGAGGGCTCGTCGAGCACGTACATCACGCCGGTCAGCCCCGAGCCGATCTGACTCGCCAGCCGGATGCGTTGCGCCTCGCCGCCCGAGAGGGTCTGTGCGGCGCGCTCGAGCGAGAGGTAGTCGAGGCCGACATTGGCGAGAAACTCGAGCCGGCTGACGATCTCGCGCACGATGCGCTCGGCGACCTGCGCGCGGGCACCCTCGAGGCTGAGGGTGCGAAAGAAATCGAGCGTCTGGCGCAGCGGCCAGCGCGAGACGTCGTGAATCGTCTTGTCGGCGAGGCGTACGTGCAGCGCTTCGGGCCGCAGGCGCGCGCCCTCGCAGGCCGGGCAGGCGCGCAGGCTGCGGTAGCGCCCCAGTTCCTCGCGCACCACCGCGGCGTCGGTCTCGCGGTAGCGCCGCTCGAGATTCGGGATCACGCCTTCGAAGGGATGGCGGCGCACGGTTGCCCGTCCGCGCGCGGCCGGGTAGCTGAATGCGATTTCGTCAGTCCCCGAGCCGTACAGCACGCGGCTCTGCACCGCGTCGTCGAGCATCTCCCAGGGCTGCTCGATGTCGAAGCCGTAGTGCTGCGCGAGCGACTGCAGCATCGCGTGAAAGAAATGGTTGCGCCGGTCCCAGCCGCGAATGGCGCCGCCCGCGAGGCTCAGGTTGGGATGCGCGACGACGCGCCGCGGATCGAAGAACTCGACGGACCCGAGGCCGTCGCAGTCCGGGCAGGCGCCCGCCGGATTGTTGAACGAGAACAGGCGCGGCTCGAGGTCGGGCAGCGCGGTGCCGCACTGCGGGCAGGCGAATTTCGCCGAGAACAGGTGCTCGGTCGGGTGCTCTTGCCCGTGCTCGGCTTCGAGCGCGATCGCGCGACCATCGGCATGGCGCAGCGCCGTCTCGAAGGAATCGGCGATGCGCTGGCGCGCATCCGGGCGCACGCGCAATCGGTCGATCACCACGTCGACCGAGTGGCGCGCGCGCCGCGCCAGCTTGGGCGCCGCATCGAGCTCGAAGACCGTGCCGTCGACGCGCACGCGGGTGAAGCCCTGCGCGCGCAGCTCTTCGAGCAGATCGCCCTGTTCGCCCCTGCGGCCCGCGACTACCGGCGCGAGGATCATCAGGCGCGTGTCCAACGGCAGCGCCAGCACATGGTCGACCATCTGCGCCACCGACTGAGATGACAGCGGCAGTCGATGCTCGGGGCAGTACGGCGTGCCGGCGCGCGCGAACAGCAGCCGCAGGTGGTCGTGGATCTCGGTCGTGGTGCCGACGGTCGAGCGCGGGTTGTGGCTCGCGCTCTTCTGCTCGATCGCGATGGCCGGCGACAGGCCCTCGATCAGATCGACGTCGGGCTTGTCCATCAGTTGCAGAAACTGGCGCGCGTAGGCCGACAGCGACTCGACGTAGCGGCGCTGGCCTTCGGCGTAGAGCGTGTCGAAGGCGAGCGAGCTCTTGCCCGAGCCCGACAGCCCGGTGATCACCACCAGGCGATTTTTCGGCAGCTCGAGCTGCAGGTCCTTCAGGTTGTGTGTGCGCGCACCGCGGATGCGGATGCAGGGCTCGGCGTGTCCGCTGTCGGCGGCCCCGATATCGGCCTGTGCGATGGGTGCGTCGTTCGATTTCATGCGGCAAGGCGCAGGGCGCGAAGTGCAAACCTGCTACTATAGCCAGCCTTTCCGTTTCACTTCTACCCCGAGCTTCATCCCGCAATGCCGACCGCAGTGCCTGGCGATCGCATGACCGCGTCGGAACTGCGCGCCGGACTCAGTCTGGCCGGGGTTTTCGGCCTGCGCATGCTCGGCCTGTTCCTGATCCTGCCGGTATTCGCCGTGCATGCGCGCGCGCTGGAGGGCGGCGGCAACCTGCTGCTGGTCGGCATCGCGCTCGGCGCCTACGGGCTGGCGCAGGCGATGCTGCAAATTCCGTTCGGCATGGCCTCGGACCGCTGGGGCCGCAAGCCGGTGATCTACACAGGATTGATCGTGTTTGCGCTCGGCAGCCTGCTGGCGGCCTTCGCCACCGATATCTGGACCGCGATTGCGGGGCGCGTCCTGCAGGGCGCCGGCGCGATCTCCTCCGCGGTCATCGCCCTGGCGGCGGACCTGACGCGCGAGCGCCATCGCACCAAGACGATGGCGCTGATCGGCGCGATGATCGGCTTCAGCTTTGCGCTGTCGCTGGTCGCCGCGCCGCTCCTGTACCGCTGGATCGGAATGGGAGGACTGTTCGGCGCCACCGCCGGACTCGCAATCGTCTCGATGTGGGTCCTGCGGGCGCTGGTGCCCGAGGCGCCGCGCCGCGTCCAGGCCGTGCAGGCGGGCGCGCGGCGCGTGCTGGGCCAGTGCCTGCGGCACCGCCCGCTGATGTCGCTCAACCTCGGCATCTTCGTGCTGCACCTTACGCAGATGGCGATGTTCGTCGTGCTGCCGCCCCGGCTGGTCGACGCCGGGCTCCCGCTGGCGGATCACTGGAAGCTCTATTTGCCGGTCGTGCTGGCTTCGTTCGTGCTCATGCTGCCGTTCGTCGTCTTCGCCGATCGCCGCAACCGGCCCAAGCCGGTGCTGGTGACCATGATTGCGCTGCTGGTCGCGGTCCAGTTCGCGCTGGGCGGCATGCACCATGGCCTGCTGGCGCTGGCGGCGCTGATGGGGGTGTTCTTCGCCGCGTTCAACGTCCTCGAGGCCCTGATTCCCTCGCTGGTATCGCGCATCGCGCCGACCGAGGCGCGCGGCACGGCGATCGGGGTGTACAACACGTCCCAGACGCTGGGCCTGTTCTGCGGCGGTCTGCTGGGCGGGGCGTTGGCGGGGCGTTACGGGGCGGAAACGGTCTACGGCGCCTGCGCGCTGCTGGCGGCCCTCTGGCTGGTGGTCGCGCTGCGCATGCGTACGATTGCCGAACGTCGAGTCAACGATTTGGCGGATCTGACGTTTTCCATAGCATCGGAGGTCGATCCGGCAGGGCTGCGCGAGGCGCTGGTGCGCGTGCGGGGCGTGCAGGAGGTCGAAGTTTCCGAGCAGGAACGGGTCGCGCGCCTTAGAGTAATCTCGGGTGACTGGGACGAGGGCAGCGTCCGGAAACTCATTACGGGAGGAGTGTGAGATGGCATCGGTCAACAAAGTAATCATCGTCGGCAACCTGGGTGCGGATCCGGAGACGCGCTACATGCCGAGCGGCGAAGCGGTCACCAACATCCGCGTGGCGACGACGGACCGCTGGAAGGACAAGGCGAGCGGCGACATGAAGGAGGCGACCGAGTGGCACCGGATCGCGTTTTTCGGTCGGCTGGCCGAGATCTCGGGGGAATACCTGAAGAAGGGCTCGCAGATCTACGTCGAGGGCAAGCTGCGCACCCGCAAGTGGCAGGACAAGGACGGCAACGACCGCTACTCGACCGAGGTCATCGGCGACACCATGCAGATGCTCGGACGGCGCGAGGGCGGTGGCGAACCACGCGGCGAGAGCGCCGGCGCGACGCGCGCCGCGGCACCGGCCCAGGCCAAGAAACAACCGGCCGGGAAATTCGATGACATGGAGGACGACATTCCCTTCTGAGAGGCCTTGAAAGGGGCGCTTTCGCCCTCAAATCAGGCGCCTAGGACAGCGGTGGCGGGGTATAATCCGCGCCGCTCGAACGCGGCCAGACAGAATCAGGGAGACCGTCAGATGCCGATCTACGAATACCGTTGCGCGGATTGCGGGTTCCAGAACGAGTACCTGCAGAAAGTCTCGGAACCCCCGATGACGCTGTGCCCGTCGTGCGGCAAGGAGGCGTTTCGCAAGCTGCTCACCGCCGCAGGCTTCCAGCTCAAGGGCAGCGGCTGGTACGCCACCGACTTCAAGAATTCGGGCAAGGGCGCCTCGAAGAGCACGCCGGCCGAGGGCGCCAAGCCGGAGGGCGGCAAAGCGGAGGGCGTTGCCGGCGGCGAGTCGAAATCCGAGCCCTCGAGCGACAAGGGCACCGCGTCCGCCAGCGCCGCAGGCTGAGCCGCAGCACCGCGACCGAATCGCGATCGCCCGGCGGGCGGACCCCGCGCCGGGCGTTTTGTTTTCTGGGGGTTCTCGCTGATTCCCACACGTGAAGAAGTACTTCATCACCGGCCTGCTGATCTGGATCCCGCTCGTCATCACGATCTGGGTGCTGCTGCTGGTGGTCGACACCCTCGATCAGACGCTGCTGCTGCTGCCGCCCGAGTGGCGCCCCGAACAGTGGCTCGGTGCGCGCGTGCGGGGCATGGGCGTGGTGCTCACCGTGCTGATCGTCTTCGTCACCGGCGTGCTGGCGGCCAATTTCATTGGCCAGCGGCTGGTGAAGGTCTGGAACGAACTGCTGCACCGCATCCCGTTCTTCAGCTCGGTGTACTCGGCGGTGAAGCAGGTCTCGGACACGCTGTTTTCCTCGAAGGGCGAGGCGTTTCGCAAGGCGCTGCTGGTGCAGTGGCCGCGCGAGGGCATGTGGACCATCGCCTTTCTCACCGGCGTTCCGGGCGGCGATGTGGCGAACCATCTGCAGGGCGACTACGTCAGCGTCTACGTGCCGACGACGCCGAACCCCACCGGCGGCTATTTCGTCATGCTGCCGCGCAGCGATGTGATCGAGCTCGACATGAGCGTCGACGACGCACTGAAGTACATCATTTCCATGGGAGTTGCGGTGCCGAACGGCCGTACAGAAAATGACGAGGCGCGCAGCGAGCGCCCCGCGCAGGAACGCTGACATGCGAACGCACCACTGCGGCGCGCTGTCCGCCGCGCTGATCGACCAGCCCGTAACGCTTGCCGGCTGGGTACACCGGCGGCGCGATCACGGCGGCGTGATCTTCATCGACCTGCGCGATCACACGGGTCTTGCGCAGGTGGTCTGTGATCCGGACCGCCCCGACGCCTTCGCGGCCGCGGACCGTGCGCGCAGCGAATACGTGCTGAAGATCACCGGCGTGGTGCGGCACCGCCCCGCGGGCACCGTCAATCCGAACATGCCCTCCGGCGAGGTCGAAGTGTTCGCGCATGCGGTGGAGGTGCTGAACCCGTCGGCGACGCCGCCGTTCCAGCTCGACGACGACAACCTGTCGGAGAGCGTGCGCCTCGAGCACCGCGTGCTCGACCTGCGGCGCGAGCCGATGCAGCGCAACCTGCGCCTGCGGCACCGCGCGGCGTCGGCGGCGCGTCGTTTTCTCGATGCGCAGGGCTTCGTCGACATCGAGACCCCGGTGCTCTACAAGTCCACGCCCGAAGGGGCACGCGAGTTTCTCGTGCCCTCGCGGCTGCACGACGGGCACTTCTATGCGCTGCCGCAGTCGCCACAGCTGTTCAAGCAGATGTTGATGATCGCGGGCTTCGATCGCTACTACCAGATCGTCAAGTGCTTTCGCGACGAGGATCTGCGCGCCGACCGGCAGCCCGAGTTCACGCAGATCGACATCGAGACGTCCTTCATGGACGAGCACGCGATCCGCGCGCTGATGGAGTCGCTGGTACGCACCCTGTTTCGCGAGAGCATCGGGGTCGAGCTGCCGGATCCGTTTCCCGTGATGGCCTACGACGATGCGATGCGCGACTACGGCTCCGACAAGCCCGATCTGCGCGTGCCGCTGAAGCTCACCGAGCTGACCGACGTCATGCGGGACGTCGAGTTCAAGGTGTTTTCGGCGCCGGCCAATGCGCCCGGTGGACGCGTTGCCGCGCTGCGGGTGCCCGGCGGGGGTACGCTGACGCGCGGTGAGATCGATGCCTACACCGACTACGTGCGCTCGCTCGGCGCGAAGGGACTCGCCTGGATCAAGGTCAACGACCGCGCCGCGGGCGCCGCGGGCCTGCAGTCGCCGATCGTCAAGAATCTGCACGCAGACGCGTTGGCGGCGATTCTCGAGCGCAGCGGCGCGCAGAACGGCGATCTGCTGTTCTTCGGCGCCGACCGTGCGACGCAGGTCAACGAGTGGCTCGGCGCGCTGCGCCAGCGCGTCGGCCACGAGCGCGGGCTGGCGCAGGCCGGCTGGTGGCCGCTCTGGGTGGTCGACTTCCCGATGTTCGAGTTCGACGAGGGGTCGAAGTCCTGGAAGGCGCGCCATCATCCGTTCACCAGCCCGAAGGACGGCCACGAAGCGTTCATCGAATCGGCGCCGGAGCGTGCCTACGCGAAAGCCTACGACGTCGTGTTGAATGGCTGGGAGATCGGTGGCGGCTCGGTGCGGATCCATCGCGAAGAGGTGCAGCAGCAGGTGTTCCGCGCGCGCAAGCTCACGCCCGAGGACCAGCGCGCGAAGTTCGGCTTCCTGCTCGACGCCCTGCAGTACGGCGCGCCGCCGCACGGCGGCATTGCCTTCGGCTTCGACCGCATGGTCACGCTGATGGCGGGCGCCGAGGCGATCCGCGACGTGATCGCGTTTCCGAAGACCCAGCGCGGACAGGACCTGCTCACCGGTGCGCCGTCGGCGGTGACCGAGCAGCAGTTGCGCGAGCTGCACATTCGACTGCGCAATTCGAAGGCGGCCGGCTGAGGCCTGCGGCGTGGGGCTGCGACTGCGCCGTGCCTTCGTCGGGCTGCTGCTCGCGACGCTCGCGGCCTGCGGCGCGGCGTCGGGGCCGGACGAGATCGGCCGCGGCGCGCTGCCGGCCGAGGCGCGCGACACGCTCGAGCGCATCGAGCGCGGCGGGCCGTTTCCCTACCGCAAGGACGGCACGACGTTCCACAATCGCGAGCGTCTGCTGCCTGTGCGCGGCCGCGACTACTACCGCGAGTACACCGTCCCGACGCCGGGGCGGCGCGACCGCGGCGCGCGGCGTATCGTCACGGGCGCGGGCGGCGAGCGCTACTACACCGATGACCACTATCGAAGCTTCAAGCGGGTCCGCGAATGAGCCGGGGCATGGCGGGTGACGAGCCGTTGAGCGCGACGCGCTCGGGCGTCTATCGCGCGTCGGACGCGCGCGCGCTCGCGCCGTCGGCCGCAGCCGGGCTCGATGTCGTCTCGATCGGGCTCGCGGACGTCAGGGCCAAGGACGCGCTGCTCGAGCGCTTCGCCGCCGCGCTCGCGTTTCCGGACTGGTTCGGTGGCAACTGGGATGCGCTCGAGGACTGCCTCGGCGACCTGTCCTGGCGCGCTGACCAGGGACGCCTGCTGCTGATCGAGGGCTTTGAGCCCCTCGCCTCGAGCGCGCGCGACGATTTCCGCGTCCTGCTCGATCTGCTGGCCGACGTCGCCGAGTACTGGTCGGGGCGGGGACGCGCGTTTTTCGTGGTCTTCATCGACCCCGCGCAGAAGCTCAGGCTGCGCAGCTGGCGCGACGCAGCGGCGTGAGCCACAAGATCCCGGTCTCGGTTCTGGTGGTCATTCACACCGCTGCGCTCGACATCCTGCTGCTCGAGCGCGCGCAGCGTCCAGGCTACTGGCAGTCGGTGACCGGTTCGCTCGACCGGCTCGACGAGCCGCTCGAGCACGCGGCGCGACGCGAGGTGCTCGAGGAGACCGGCCTCGTGGCGGAGCAGGGCCGCCTGCGGCGCTGGAACCTGGTCAACACCTTTGAGATCTACGGCCACTGGCGCCACCGCTTCGCGCCCGGGACGACGCACAATACGGAGCACGTCTTCAGCTTTGCGCTGCCCGAACCGCGGCCCGTGGCGCTCGCTCCGCAGGAGCACCGGGCCGCGCTCTGGCTGCCGTGGCGCGAGGCGGCACAGAAATGCTTCTCCTGGTCCAACCGCGATGCGATCCTGCTGCTCGGCGAACGTGGAGGGCTGTGATCCCATGACCCAGGTCCTGCGCGTCGCGACGCTCAATATTCACAAGGGGCTGTCGCAGTTCAACCGGCGCATGGTGATTCACGAACTGCGCGAGGGCCTGCGTGCGCTCGACGCCGACCTGGTGTTCCTGCAGGAGGTACAGGGCCTGAACGAGCGCATGGCGCTGCGTTTTGCCACCTGGCCCGGGGTGCCGCAGTACGAATACCTGGCCGAGGGCGGCTGGACCCCCGTCTACGGCCGCAACGCGGTGTACGACCATGGCCACCATGGCAACGCGATTTTGTCGCGCTACCCGATCGTGTCGGCGGCGAACGAGGACGTCTCGAGCCACCGCTTCGAGCGCCGCGGCCTGTTGCACAGTGTGGTGACGATACCCGGCTGGCGGCGCAACCTGCACTGCCTGTGCGTTCACCTCTCGCTGCACGAGCGCGGGCGCCGCATGCAGCTCGAAGCCATCGCAGGGCGCCTCGCCGACCTGACCCGGCGCGGGCTGCCGGTGGTGATCGCCGGGGATTTCAACGACTGGCGGCACCGCGCGAGCGCGGTGCTGGTAGGCCGTCTGGGCATGCGCGAGGTCTCGATCGCGCATCACGGTCGTGCGGCGCGCACCTTTCCGAGCTTTCTGCCGCTGCTGCGGCTCGATCGCATCTACGTGCACGGCTTCGAGGTGCGGTCGGCGCAGGTGCATCGCGGCGCGCCGTGGTCGATGCTGTCGGACCACCTGGCGCTGAGCGCCGAGCTGCGGCGCGGCTGATCGCCTCGGCGCGCGCCCGCTCGGCCGACTCAGGCGATCAGCGCGAGACTTCCGCTGCGCAGCTCGGGGATCACCGGAAAGGCGTCGAAGCGACAGGCGAACTCGACCTCCGCGCTCAGCCCGCGCGCCGCCATCATGCGCCCGACGCGGCAATCGTGCAGCACCTCGGGCGCGCGCGCGTGGCGGTACAGGCTGCGCGCGGTGATGGCGGCATCCGAGAGGTCTGCGCGCGGCCCGAGAAGCTCGGCGAGGCGCTCGACGAAGTAGCCCGCGCCGTAGAAGTCTTCCAGGTTGAAGTTGTCACCCGAGCCCGAGCAGACGATCAGGATCGGGCGATCCGGATGCCGGGCCACCACGTGCTCGGCGAGACGCCGCGCATTGAGCAGGGCGCCGCAGTAGCTGTGTTCGGCCGCGGCTGACAGCGTCATCGCCACCGTGCCGTTGGTCGTCGAGTAGACGACGGTCTTGCCGTCGATGCCGTGCTGCAGCAGCGAAAGCGGCGCCGGATGCGCGAAGCCGGGCAGGGTCTCCGCGTACAGCTCGCCGGCGAGCACCACCTGCGACGCAGGATGCTGCCGCGACGCGCGTCGTGCCGCGTCCTCGTCGGCCACCGGGATGACCTCGGTCGCGCCATGCGCCAGCGCCGTCACCATGGTCGTGGTGGCGAACAGGATGTCGAGCACGATGACGATGCGACCCTCGACCGGTGTCGTCGCCAGCTCCTCCTTCTTGCCGAGGACATGGACGCGGTGACGCAGGTCGATGCGCGCGCTCATCGCGGCCGCCGGCCGAGCATGCCCCAGCCTTCCATCGTCATGACCCGCACGCCGTCCTGATTGAACGCCTCCCAGCGGTTGCGCACCAGCCCCGCGTCGGGCCGGCTGCGCGAGGCGCGCGCTTCGAGCGCCGTGCGCCGGTAGCTGAGGGTGTCGCCCGCCTTGACCGGGGCGAGCCAGCGGATGTTGTCGACGCCCGGCGAGCCCATGCTGCGCGTGCGGTTGACGTAGCTGTCGCACATCAGGCGCATGGCGATCGAGCAGGTGTGCCAGCCGCTGGCGATGAGCGTGCCGTAGAAGGATTCGCGCGCTGCCTCCGGATCGACGTGAAAGGGCTGCGGATCGAACTGGCGCGCGAACGCGATGATCTCCTGCGCGGTGAAATGATGGCTGCCCATGTCGACCGTTTCGCCGACCACGAAGTCCTCCCAGTACAGCGTCTCGCTCATTGCGTCGCACCGACGGTCGTTGCGAGCGACGCAGGCGCGCGTCCCAGCGCGTGCAGGAACGCGATGAGCGCCGCGAGCACCGGCTTTTTCGCCTGGTGCTGCGGGTAATGGCCGCAGCGCGGGATGCGCAGCGTCTGCACCCGGGCGGGCAGCAGGGCGCACAGCGCCTCGAGCTGCGCCGCAGAGAAGAACTCGTCGTCCTCGCCCTGCAGCGCGAGCACCGGACAGCGTACGCCGCGTATATGCGGCTCGAGTCCCCAGCCCTCGCCGGGAGCGCCCGCGGTCCAGGTCTCGACCAGGCGCGCGAACAGCGCATCGGTCTTCTCGCCGTGGTAGCGGTGCAGCCGTGCACGCAGGTCGCCGTCGCGAAAGTCCGCGATCTGCTCGTCGATCGCGCGCAAGGTGCGCGCTTCGCGGCTGAGGTGCGGTGCGAGCGCGATCACGCCGCGCACCCGCTCGGGGTGGCGGCCGGCGTAGGCGAGCGCGATCGCCGCGCCGTCGGAATGGCCGACCAGCACCGCCTCGCGCACCCGGGCCTGCGTCAGCACCTCCGGCAGCGCGACCAGCGCCTCGTCGAGCAGGTAATCGCGCGAAAACGGCGGCTCGAGCGGTGCGGAGTCGCCCGATCCCCAGCGGTCGTAGACCAGTGCGCCGCAGCCACTCGCCGCTGCGAGCCGCTCGGGAATGTCGCGCCACAGCCGCGCGCAGCCGAGCGCGTCGTGCAGAAAGACCAGCGTCGGCGCGGCCTCGGGACCGGCGCCGCGCCAGTGCCCGCGCAGGCGCCGGCCGGCGGCCCGCAGGTTGAGCTGCGACAGCGCGGCTTCGACGAGGTCGCGGAAGTCGCGCGGCGCGAGGCCGATGACCTCGCAGGCGCCGCGCGCGAAGAAGGCCTCGACTTCCGCGCCGGCTTGCGCGACCGGCTGGCCGCGCAGCGCCGCCTCGAGGTCGTACAGGGCGCGCGGCGGCGTCATGAAAAAGTCGCCCGTGATCAGCACTTCGCGCAGACGCGCGCGGCGCGGGCCTTCGAGTCGAATGTCGGCGCGCAGCGTTCCGCCGCGGCGCGTGAGCGTTGCCGAGACCCGCATCTCGTCGGTCTCCGGCGCATCGAGCGAGCCGACGAAGGCGTCGGTGCCGAACGCGTTCGCGTGCAGTCGCCGGGCGAGGCGTTCCTCGTAGGCCGTGACTTCGCCCCACTGCGGGTCGACGTCGAGCACCTCGCGGAATCCGTCGAGCAGCGCGGCCTGCACCTCCTCGAAGGGCGGGATGCGGCCGAGCGTCTCGCGCAGCGTGACGACGCGACGCCGCGCATCGTCCAGGTCGCGCTTTGCGAGCTTCTCCGCGGGCACCTTCAGCGCCTCGATCATGCGCGCCGCGTCGAAGTCGACCAGCAGCGTGCCCTGGTAGAACAGCGTTGCGCCGTCGATGAAGCCGCCGGTGCCGCTGATCTTGCGTCCATCGACCTCGATGTCATTGCGCGCCCGGAACTGCGCGGGCACGCCGAGTCTGCGCAGGCCCTGCGCCGCCGCGTGGCACAGGCGGGCCGCGATTTCGGCCAGGTCGGTGGTGCCCAGCGCCCTGCGATCGAGCACCAGCTCCCAGCCCATCTGGCCTTCGTCCAGGTAGAGTCCGCCGCCGCCGGTGATGCGCCGGCCGACCTCGATGCCATGCCGCCGGCAGAACGCGAGGCGCACCTCATGGCTCAGAATCTGGTGCAGGCCGACCAGCGCGCAGGGGCGAAAGCGCAGAAAGCGCACCGTATCGGGCACCCGCCCTGAAGCGTGTGCCTCGATCAGCGCCTGATCGAAGGCGACGTTCTCGCGGCCGGTGCGGATGCCGGTGTCGATGACGCGCAGCGCTCGCGGCGATGCGGTTTTCATCGCTCGAGTTGTTCGGTCGAATCGGCGCGGATCACGGCAAGGGCGCACTCGCCTCGACGCCGGTGCGCACCGAGGGCAGACTGCTGTCACTGACAAGGCGACGATGTTAAACGAGTCGGACATCTCCGTGACGGGCTGCACGCGCCGTGGATGAGGCGGTAAGGCGCGCGCTCGCCCGCTGGCCCGGGGTACCGGCGGTGTACGGCTGGCTCGCACTCGACCGGCGCGGCGAATGGCGCCTGCGCAATCCGGCGAGCGGTGCGTTCGAGCGCATCGGCAACGCGGCGCTGCGCGCGGTCATTGCGCGCAACTACGCGGCGGATGCGCGCGGCGCGTGGTATTTCCAGAATGGCCCGCAGCGGGTCTACGCGCGGCTCGAGTCCACGCCACTCGTCTACCGCCGGGACGGCGACGCGTTTCGCGATCACTGCGGGCGTCTCGCCGGGTCGATCCGCGGCGCCTGGGTCGACGCGCCGGGCGCGCTGTACCTTGCCGGCGTGCACGGCGTCGGGGTGCTCGACGATCGCGATCTGCAGGCGGTGTCGGCGCTGCTCGAAGACCGGCACGGCGCGGGGCTCGACGCCGGCTTCGACTGGGCGGCCCTGGCCCCGGGCGAGGTCTGGCTGCGCGTCGCTGCGGCCCGCCGCATCGCGCTCGGCCCGGTGGCACGCGATGCGCTCGAAGCGCAGTTCGGTTTCGTGTCCGAGCCGACTGCCTGAAAGGACGGCGTCCACGGGCGGCCGCAGGGCATCGCCGACGCGACCTATCGGTGCGGTGCAGCATGCCCCCTTTTCAAAGCGGGCATTGCTTGACGCTCGGGGAAAATCCCCTTTACAATCCGGCCTCTTTACTCCACTGGGCGGCTGCCAGCAGTTCCTGCGGCCGCCCGGTTTGTTTCTGGAAGCGGAAAACATGCCTACCGTCAATCAGTTGGTGCGCCAGGGGCGCATCGCGAAGCCGGCCAAATCCAAGGTTCCGGCGCTCGCCGGCTCGCCGCAAAAGCGGGGGGTGTGCACGCGCGTTTACACCACCACGCCGAAAAAGCCGAACTCGGCGCTGCGCAAGGTTGCCAAGGTGCGCCTGACCAACGGCTTCGAGGTCATCGGTTACATCGGCGGCGAAGGCCACAACCTGCAGGAGCACTCGGTGGTGCTGATTCGCGGCGGTCGCGTGAAGGACCTGCCGGGCGTGCGCTATCACATCGTACGCGGCTCGCTCGATACGCAGGGCGTGAAAGACCGCAAGCAGGCGCGCTCGAAGTACGGCGCGAAGCGCACCAAGGCCGCCTGAGCCCGCGCCCCGAGACATCGACACCCACACGGACCGCAACGCCAATGCCCCGTCGCAGAGAAGTTCCGAAGCGCGAGATCCTGCCGGATCCGAAGTTTCACAACCCGGACGTCACCAAGTTCGTGAACGTGCTGATGACGCGCGGCAAGAAGGCCGTCGCCGAGCGCATCCTGTACGGCGCGCTCGACGTCATCAAGACGAAGTCGGGCAAGGACCCGGTCGAGGTGTTCTCGCAGGCACTGCAGAACGTCAAGCCGGTGGTGGAAGTGAAGAGCCGCCGGGTCGGCGGCGCCAACTATCAGGTGCCGGTTGAGGTCAGGCCGGTGCGCCGCGTTGCCCTCGCGATGCGCTGGATACGCGAGGCGGCGCAGAAGCGCGGCGAGAAGTCGATGACCGTGCGTCTGGCCGGCGAATTGCAGGAGGCCGCGGAAGGGCGTGGCGGCGCGATGAAGAAGCGCGAGGAAGTTCACCGCATGGCGGAGGCCAACAAGGCCTTCTCCCACTATCGATTCTGAGCACAGAGGCATGGCCGTGGCACGCAAGACGCCTATCGAGCGTTACCGCAATATCGGGATCAGTGCGCATATCGACGCAGGGAAGACGACGACCACCGAGCGCATCCTGTTCTACACCGGCGTGAACCACAAGATCGGCGAGGTGCACGATGGCGCCGCGACGATGGACTGGATGGAGCAGGAGCAGGAGCGCGGCATCACCATCACGTCGGCGGCGACCACCTGTTTCTGGAAGGGGATGGACCTGTCCTACCCCGAGCATCACATCAACATCATTGATACGCCGGGTCACGTCGACTTCACCATCGAGGTCGAACGCAGCCTGCGCGTGCTCGATGGCGCGTGCATGGTGTACTGCGCCGTGGGCGGCGTGCAGCCGCAGTCCGAGACCGTCTGGCGTCAGGCCAACAAGTACCGCGTTCCGCGTCTCGCGTTCGTCAACAAGATGGATCGCATCGGCGCGAACTTCTTCAAGGTCTACGACCAGATGAAGGCGCGCCTGAAGGCCAACCCGATTCCGATCCAGATCCCGATTGGTGCCGAGGACGGCTTCCGCGGCGTGGTCGACTTGGTGGCGATGAATGCGATCCTCTGGGACGAGGCGTCGCAGGGCACCAAGTTCGAGCGCACCGAGATCCCGGCCGAGCTGCTCGACTCCGCTACGGAGTGGCGCGAGCGCATGGTCGAATCGGCGGCCGAGGCGAACGAGGAGCTGATGAACAAGTACCTCGAGTCGGGCGTGCTCTCGGTCGAGGAGGTCAAGAAGGGCATCCGCATCCGCACGATCAACAACGAGATCGTCCCCATGCTGTGCGGCTCGGCGTTCAAGAACAAGGGCGTCCAGGCGATGCTCGACGCGGTGATTGACTACCTGCCTTCGCCGATCGACATCCCGCCGGTGAAAGGCGAAAAGGAAAACGGCGAACCCGACCTGCGCCCGGCCGGCGACGAGCAGCCGTTCTCGGGTCTGGCGTTCAAGATCATGACCGACCCCTATGTCGGACAGCTCGCGTTCGTGCGCGTGTACTCCGGCGTGCTGAACTCGGGCGACACGGTCTACAACCCGGTGCGCGGGCGCAAGGAGCGCATCGGCCGACTGCTGCAGATGCACGCCAACGAGCGCGCAGAAATCAAGGAAGTGCGTGCCGGTGACATCGCCGCGGCGGTGGGGCTGAAGGACGTGTCGACCGGCGAGACGCTGTGCGATATCGGCAAGGTGATCACGCTCGAGCGCATGGAGTTCCCGGATCCGGTGATCTCGCAGGCGGTCGAGCCGAAAACCAAGGCCGACCAGGAGAAGATGGGCATCGCGCTCGGCCGGCTCGCGCAGGAGGACCCGTCATTCCGCGTGCGCACTGACGAGGAGTCGGGCCAGACCATCATTTCCGGCATGGGCGAGCTGCACCTCGAGATCCTGGTCGACCGTATGCGGCGCGAATTCGGCGTCGAGGCGAGCGTCGGCAAGCCGCAGGTGGCCTACCGCGAGACCTTCCGCAGGGCGGTTGAGTCCGAGGGCAAGTTCGTCAAGCAGTCCGGTGGCCGTGGCCAGTACGGCCACGTCTGGTTCAAGCTCGAGCCGAACGAGACCGGCAAGGGCTACGAGTTCGTCGATGCGATCAAGGGCGGCTCGGTGCCGCGCGAGTTCATTCCCGCGGTGCAGAAGGGCGTCGACGAGGCGCTGCGCGACGGCGTGCTCGCCGGGTACCCGGTGGTGGACGTCAAAGTGACGCTGTTCGACGGCTCGTACCACGAGGTCGACTCGAACGAGAACGCGTTCAAGATGGCGGCGATCTTTGGCTTCAAGGACGGCATGCGCGCAGCGACGCCCGTGCTGCTCGAGCCGGTGATGGCGGTGGAGGTCGAGACGCCCGAGGAGAAGATGGGCGACGTGATGGGCGACCTGTCGTCGCGGCGCGGCATGATCCAGGGCATGGAGGATCTGCCGGGCGGCAAGGCCATCAAGGCCGAGGTTCCCCTCGGCGAGATGTTCGGCTACTCGACGACGCTGCGCTCACTGACGCAGGGTCGCGCCACCTACACGATGGAATTCAAGCATTACGCCGAGGCGCCGAAGAGCGTCGCCGAGGCGGTTATCAGCGCCAAGAAGTAACAAGATCGGGAATATCAGGGGTCAGTCATGGCAAAGAGCAAATTTGAGCGTACCAAGCCGCACGTAAACGTGGGCACGATTGGTCACGTCGATCACGGTAAGACGACGCTGACGGCGGCGATGACGAGCATTCTGTCGAAGAAGTTTGGTGGTGAGGCGAGGAGCTACGAGCAGATTGACTCGGCGCCGGAAGAAAAGGCGCGCGGCATCACGATCAACACGGCGCACGTGGAGTACGAGACCGAGAAGCGTCACTACGCGCACGTTGACTGCCCGGGTCACGCGGACTACATCAAGAACATGATCACGGGCGCGGCGCAGATGGACGGCGCGATTCTGGTGGTCTCGGCCGCTGACGGTCCGATGCCGCAAACGCGCGAACACATTCTGCTTGCGCGCCAGGTCGGGGTGCCCTACATCGTGGCCTACCTGAACAAGGCCGACATGGTCGACGACAAGGAGCTGCTGGACCTGGTCGAGATGGAGGTTCGCGAGCTGCTGAGCAAGTACGATTTTCCTGGGGACAAGACCCCGATCGTGATCGGCTCGGCGCTCAAGGCGCTGGAAGGCGACAAGGGCGACATCGGCGAGGGCTCGATTTTCAAGCTGGCCGAGGCGCTGGATGCGTACATCCCGACGCCGGAGCGTGCGATTGACGGTGCGTTCCTGATGCCGGTGGAGGACGTGTTCTCGATCTCGGGTCGCGGCACGGTGGTCACGGGGCGCGTGGAGCGCGGGGTGATCAAGGTGGGCGACGAGATCGAGATCGTCGGCCTGAAGGCGACCACGAAGACCGTGTGCACGGGCGTGGAGATGTTCAGGAAGCTCCTGGACCAGGGCCAGGCGGGCGATAACGTGGGCATTTTGCTGCGCGGCACGAAGCGCGAAGAAGTCGAGCGCGGCCAGGTGCTGGCCAAGCCCGGCTCGATCACGCCGCACACCAAGTTCGAGTGCGAGGTGTACGTGCTCTCGAAGGAAGAGGGCGGGCGGCACACGCCGTTTTTCAACAACTACCGGCCGCAGTTTTACTTCCGTACGACCGACGTGACGGGCTCGATTGGCTTGCCCGAGGGCACGGAGATGGTGATGCCGGGCGACAACATCAAGATGGCGGTGACGCTGATTGCGCCGATCGCGATGGAGCAGGGCCTGCGCTTTGCGATCCGCGAAGGCGGGCGCACGGTCGGTGCCGGCGTTGTCGCCAAGGTCATCGAGTAA
>LJTQ01000029.1 GCA_001303445.1 Betaproteobacteria bacterium SG8_39
GGTCGCTGGGCGGCAGCAGCCCGGCGGCCTTTGCACGCTCGGGGCGCCAGCGCCCGTCGTAGCGCGGCTTCTCGCCGCGCGCGCGCTGCGCCTCGCGCAGCGTGTCGAGTTCGTCCTTCGTCGCCCAGCAGTAATAGGCATGCCCCGCCGCGATCAGCTGCTCGGCGACCTCGGTGTAGCGTTCGAGCCGTTTCATCTGGAACAGCGGCCCCTCGTCCCAGTCGATGCCGAGCCAGGCGAGGCCCTCGAGGATGGCGTCCACCGAGGCGCGCGTCGAGCGCTCGAGGTCGGTGTCTTCGATGCGCAGCACGAAGGCACCGCCGTGACGCCGGGCATAGGCCCAGGAAAACAGCGCAGTGCGCGCACCCCCGATGTGGAGGTAGCCGGTCGGACTGGGCGCAAAGCGGGTGCGGATCACGGGCGGGTGCAGGCTTGGCGCGACGCACCGCGTCGCGCTGCGTATTCTACCGGTCTACCGGTGCAGGTCTGCGGCCAGCCTCGACAGACACGGCCGTCATGGCGGCGGCGTAAAGTACGGCCTGCGGCGTGCGCACGCCGCGCGCGCCAACTGTCACCCGGGGAGGCCAGACGATGCTGCGCAAGTCCGAGCAAACGCACGCCGAGCGGCTCGAGGCGATCGTTGCGCTGGTGCGCAAGCGTGCGCCGAAGAACGAGCGCTCGGACATCGAGGTCTTCGTGCGGCGCTACTTCCGCCGCGTTGCGCCGGATGACCTCGCCGAGCATGCGGTCGAAGACCTGTTCGGCGCGGCGCTCTCGCACTGGGACTTCGCGCGCCAGCGTGCCCCGGGCCGCGAGCGCCTGCGCGTGTTCAACCCCGACATGGACGAGCACGGCTGGCAGTCGACGCACACGGTCATCGAGATCGTCACCGACGACATGCCCTTCCTCGTCGACACGGTCACGATGGCGGTCAACCGCTGCGGCCTGACGCTGCACCTGTTCGTCCACCCGATCGTGAACGTGTCACGCGACGCCGCAGGCCGGCGGCGGGCCACGGCCGAGGGCCCGGCGCTGCGCGAATCGTTCATGCACGTCGAGGTCGACCGCCAGGTCGATCCGGCGGCGCAACAGGCCCTCGCCGGGGAGGTCGCGCGCGCGCTCGCCGACGTGCGCAGCGCGGTGGCCGACTGGCGGGCGATGCGCGACAAGATCGTGGAAATCACTGCGCGACTCGAGGCGGGGCCGCCGCCGCTGCCGGCGGACGAGCTCGCCGAGGCGCGCGCCTTTCTCGACTGGCTGGCGAACGATCACTTCACCTTCCTCGGCTACCGCGATCACGATCTGGTCAAGGTCGAGGGCGAAGACGGCCTGCGGGTGGTCGCGGACTCCGGGCTCGGGCTGCTGCGCGTGCCGCCGGACGCCGACCTGTCGGCGAGCTTCGCTGCCCTGCCGCCCAAGGTGCGCGAGCGGGCCCGGGCGCGCGAGCTGCTCGTCATCACCAAATCGAACACGCGTGCGACGGTGCATCGTCCCGGTTATCTGGACTACGTCGGCATCAAGCGCTTCGACGCGAAGGGCGAGGTCTGCGGCGAGCACCGCTTCCTCGGCCTGTACACCTCGACCGCCTACATGGCGCTGCCCGACCACATCCCGCTCCTGCGGCGCAAGGTGGCGCAGGTCATCGAGCGCGCCGGGCTCGAGCCGCACAGCCATGCCGGCAAGGCACTGGCCAACATCCTCAACGTCCACCCGCGCGACGAGCTGATTCAGAGCGACGTCGAGACGCTGTACGAGACGGCGATCGGCGTGCTGCAGCTCGGCGAACGGCAGCGCCTGCGCCTGTTCGTGCGGCGCGATCCCTACGAACGCTTCGTCGCCTGTCTGGTCTACGCGCCGCGCGAGCGCTACGACACCGCGCTGCGCCGCATCTGGCAGGCGGTGCTGGAGCAGGCGTTCCAGGGTTCCAGCTCGGATTTCGACGTCTCGCTGTCGGAGTCGGTGCTCGCGCGGGTACTGATCACGGTGCGCACGACACCCGGCGCGATTCCACCGGCCGACGTCGACGCGCTCGAATCACGCCTCGCGGCTGCGATGCGGCGCTGGGACGACGATCTGGCCGACGCCCTGATCGAGGCACGCGGTGAAGCCCGGGGCGTCGAATTGCACGACCGTTTCGGTGCGGCGTTCCCCGCGGGCTATCGCGACGACTTCAGCGCACGCGCCGCGGTGCCCGACATCGCGCTGCTCGAGTCGCTGTCGGCGCAAAAGCCGCTCGCGCTGCGTCTGTACCGCCCGCCCGAATCCGCGCACGACATCCTGCGCTTCAAGCTGTTTCATTACGGCGCAGCGGTGACGCCCTCCGACTCACTGCCGATGCTCGAGCGCATGGGCCTGCGCGTGCTCGAGGAGCGCCCCTACCGCGTCGTCCCGGCCGAGGGCGCCGCACTGTGGATCCACGACTTCGTGCTGCAGGTGCTGGGCGAGACCGAGGTCGAGGTCGACGCGCTCGACGAGATCTTCGAGGATGCCTTCGCGCGGCTGTTCGACGGCACGCTGGAAAACGACGGCTTCAACCAGCTCGTGGTGCGCGCGCGGCTCGACGCCGACGAGGTCACCGTGCTGCGGGCCTATGCCCGCTACCTGCAGCAGATCAACTTCAGTCTGTCGCAAGCCTACATCGAACGCACGCTTGCCACGCATGCGCCGATCGCGCGCGCCTTGGTGGCGCTGTTTCGCGAGCGCTTCGACCCCCGCGGCCCCGCCGACGCCGACGGCGCGCGGAACGCGCGCCGCGCTGCCGAAATCGAGGCCGAGATCGACACGGTGGATCAGCTCAACGAGGACCGCGTGCTGCGACAGTACCTGGCGCTCATCCGGGCGACGCTGCGCACCAACTGGTTCCGGCGCGACACCGGCGGGCGCCGTCGCCCGTTTCTGTCGTTCAAGCTCGACTCCAGGCAGGTCCCGGGGATGCCCGAACCCAGGCCGCAGGTCGAGATCTTCGTCTACGCGCCGCGCTTCGAGGGCGTTCACCTGCGCGGCGGCAAGGTCGCGCGCGGCGGCCTGCGCTGGTCGGATCGGCACGAGGATTTCCGCACCGAGATCCTCGGCCTGGTCAAGGCACAGATGGTGAAGAATACGGTCATCGTGCCGGTCGGCTCGAAAGGCGGCTTCGTGCTGAAGATGGCGCCGCCGACGAGCGAGCGCGACCGCTACCTCGCCGAGGGCGTGGCCTGCTACCAGGACTACCTGCGCGGGCTGCTCGACATCACCGACAACCGGGTGGGCGACACGATCGTGCCGCCGCCCGACGTGCGACGCCACGACGACGACGATCCCTACCTGGTGGTCGCCGCCGACAAGGGCACGGCGAGCTTCTCCGACATCGCCAACGCCGTGTCCGCCGAGTACGGCTTCTGGCTGGGCGACGCCTTCGCCTCGGGCGGCTCGGCCGGCTACGACCACAAGAAGATGGGCATCACCGCGCGCGGCGCCTGGGAGTCGGTCAAGCGCCACTTCCGCGAGCTCGGCGTCGACACGCAGACCCAGGCGTTCAGCGTCGTCGGCATCGGCGACATGTCGGGCGACGTGTTCGGCAACGGCATGCTGCTGTCCAAATGCATCCGGCTGGTTGCCGCATTCGACCATCGCCACGTGTTCATCGATCCCGACCCGGATCCGGCGCGCAGCTGGGAAGAGCGCCAACGGCTGTTCGAGCTGCCGCGTTCGAGCTGGACGGACTATGCCGCCGAGCGGATCTCCAAGGGGGGCGGGGTCTGGCCGCGCAGCGCGAAGACGATCGCCCTGTCGGACGAGGCGCGGCGCTCACTCGGCATCGATGCCGCGCGGCTGTCGCCCAACGAGCTGATCGGCGCCATCCTGCGCGCGCCGGTCGACCTGATCTACAACGGCGGCATCGGCACCTACGTCAAGGCGAGCGACGAGTCGCACGCCGGGGTCGGCGACCGTACGAACGACGCCGTGCGGGTCGACGGCGAGAGGCTTCGCTGCAAGGTGTTCGCCGAAGGCGGCAACCTGGGGGTCACGCAACGCGGCCGGATCGAGTTCGCGCGCGGCGGCGGTCGCATCAACAGCGACGCGATCGACAATTCGGCGGGGGTCGCCACCTCGGACCACGAGGTCAACATCAAGATCCTGCTCGGCCTGGCGGTCGCCGACGGCGAGTTGACGCTGAAGCAGCGCGACAAGCTGCTCAGCGAGATGACCCCCGATGTCGCCCGGCTCGTGCTGCGCGACAACTACTTCCAGACGCAATCGCTGTCGATCACCCGGCGCATGGGCGTGCGCCTGCTCGATGCGCAGACGCGCTTCATGCGGGCACTTGAAAAAGGCGGCCGTCTCAGCCGTGCCATCGAATATCTGCCCGACGACGAGGAACTCGAGGCCCGTCGGGCGCGGGGCGAGGGTTTGACGACGCCCGAGGCCGCGGTGCTGCTCGCCTACGCCAAGCTGTGGCTCTACGACGAGCTGCTCGCCTCCACGCTGCCCGACGACCCCTGGGTCGCGACGGCGCTGGCACGCTATTTCCCGGCGCGCCTGCGGCAGGACTTCGTCGCGTACATGACGCGCCATCCGCTGCGCCGCGAGATCATCGTCTCGCACGTGCTGAACAGCATGATCAACCGCGTCGGCAGCAGCTTCGTGCACGGCTTCGTCGATGCCTCGGGTGCGCGCCCCGCCGACGTCGTGCGTGCCTACCTGCTGCAGCGCGAGATCTTCGACCTGGTGCCGCACTGGCAGGCGATCGAGGCGCTCGACAACCGCGTGGCCGACGAGGTGCAGGCCGACATGCTGATCCTGAGCGGGCGGCTCACGGTACGCGCGACCGGCTGGTTCCTGCGCTCCAGCCGCCTGGGTCAGGACATGGCCGCAACCATCGCCCACTTCGCGCAGGGGGTGCAGACGCTGCGTACGCGCCTCGGCGCGCTGCTCGACGCCGACAGCCGCGCACAGGTCGACGCACTGGCGGAGGGCTTCGCCGCGCGCGGCGTGCCGGAAACGCTGGCGCGCGCGGTCGCCTCGACCGAGGCCCTGTTCGCCGCGCTCGACGTGCTCGAAGTCGCCGACCGCGCGCGCATGCCGGAGACGCGCGTGGCCGGCGTCTACTTCGGCCTCGCCGAAGCGCTGCACCTGCCCTGGCTGCGCGGCTGCATCGGCAGACTGCCGGGCGAGGGCCACTGGCCCGCGCTCGCGCGCGCCGCGATGCGCGACGATCTCGCGAGCCTGCAGCGGGCGCTGACCGCGCAGGTCGTCGAGGCGGTGCATGCCGGAGCGACGCCGCAGGACCTGATCGCGGCCTGGCGCGAGACCCGGGCCAACGCGCTGGGCCGTGCGGAGCGCCTCATCGCCGAGCTGCGCGCCGGTCCGGCGCCCGACCAGTCGATGCTCTCGGTCGCGCTGCGCGAGCTGCGCAATCTCGCGTAGCGCCGCGCGCCGGCGGGCGCGCCGCGCCGCGCGTCCGGTTTTGCGCGCACGCGGATTTATGCAACCATTCGAGCGCGTTTTTTCGGACGCGCGCTGAAGCGCACGTCCGCGGCACGAGGCGATCCATGGGCTACTTTCTGCAGCAGCTGATCAACGGGCTGACGCTCGGCATGATCTATGGGTTGATCGCGATCGGCTACACGATGGTGTACGGCATCATCGGCATGATCAATTTCGCGCATGGCGAGATCTTCATGATCGGCGCCTTCATCTCGATCATCACCTTTCTCGCACTCGGCCTGGTCGGCGTCGGCTGGGTGCCGCTTGCGCTGCTGATCGTGCTGCTGGCGACCATGCTGCTGACTTCGGTCTACGGCTGGGCGCTCGAGCGCGTCGCCTACCGGCCCCTGCGCAGCTCGCCACGCCTCGCCGCGCTGATCACCGCAATCGGCATGTCGATCTTCCTGCAGAACTACGTCCAGCTCCTGCAGGGCGCGCGCAACAAGCCGCTGCAGCCGGTCATCACCGGTGGCATGCGGTTTCTCGAGGACGGCGAGTTCGCCGTGAATTTCAGCTTCCTGCAGATGCTGATCATCGCCCTGACCATCGCGCTCATGATCGGCTTTACCCTGCTCATCAACCGAACCGCGCTCGGCCGATCGCAGCGCGCCTGCCAGCAGGATCTCGGCATGGCCGCGCTGATCGGCATCGACGTCGACCGCACGATCTCGCTCACCTTCATCATGGGTGCGAGTCTCGCCTCGGTGGCGGGCCTCATGTTCCTGCTGAACTACGGCGTGATCGACTTCTATATCGGCTTCCTCGCCGGTGTGAAGGCGTTCACTGCGGCCGTGCTCGGCGGCATCGGTTCGGTACCGGGCGCAATGCTCGGCGGCCTGCTGATCGGACTGATCGAGGCGTTCTGGTCGGCCTATTTCTCGGTTGAGTACAAGGACGTCGCCGCCTTTGCCATCCTGGTGCTGGTGCTGATCTTCCGGCCGACCGGTCTGCTCGGCAAGCCCGACGTCGAGAAGGTGTGATGCAAGCGCCCGGCGCCCGCCCGCCCTTTGATCTGCTCGGCGCGCTGAAGGACGCCGGTCGCGTCGCCGCTGTCGTCGCGCTCCTCACCGTCGCGCTGCTCGGCGCGCGCGTGCAGGACGCATCCAGTGGACCGCCGCTCCTGTTCCGCTTCGACGACGTCATCGCGGCGGCGGCACTCGCCTTCTTCGGCCGCCTGGGCGTCGCCCTGCTGCGCGCGCGACGCGCGTTGCCGGTGCTCGTCGGGGCGATCGCCTTCGCCCTTGGGCTGACGGCGATTCTTCTGCTCGGCACCGCTGCCGGTGGCGGCGAGGGCGCCGTCCTCGCGCGCCGCATCCTGCCCTTTGCCAGCCCGGTGGTGAACTGGACGCTTGCCATCGCGGCCTGGATCATGAGCGCGCGCGCCGCCTGGCTGCTGTGGCACGCATCGGAGAGCACGCTCGACAGCGAGGCACGCGAGGCGCGCATGGACCGCCTCGGTGCGCGCATCCAGGAATGGGCGCGGCTGGTCGGACCGCTGCTGCTCGGCGTCGCCGTCGTGCTGCCCTTCCTTCCCGGGATCGACCGGCGCCTGCTCGACATCGCCGTTCTGGTCGTCACCTACATCATGCTCGGCTGGGGACTGAACATCGTCGTCGGCCTGGCGGGCCTGCTCGACCTGGGTTACGTCGCGTTCTACGCCGTCGGCGCCTACAGCTATGCGCTGCTGGCGCTGTACTTCGACCTCGGCTTCTGGACCTGCCTGCCGCTCGCCGGAATCATGTCGGCTTTCGCCGGCATCCTGCTCGGCTTCCCGGTGCTGCGCCTGCGCGGCGACTATCTCGCGATCGTCACGCTCGGCTTCGGCGAGATCATCCGCATCATCCTGCTCAACTGGTACACCTTCACCAACGGGCCGGACGGCATCTCCGGCATCCCGCGGCCCACCCTCTTCGGCCTGCCATTCACCGCCAACCCGGCGGAGGGCGAAGCCTCGTTTCACAGCTTCTTCGGGCTCGAGTACTCGCCACTCGACCGTATCGTGTTCCTTTACTACCTCATCCTCGCGCTCGCGCTGGTCACCAACCTGTTCACCTTGCGCATCCGCAAGCTGCCGGTCGGCCGCGCCTGGGAAGCCCTGCGCGAGGACGAGATCGCCTGCCGCAGCCTCGGCGTGCACCCGCGCAACACCAAGCTCACCGCCTTTTCGATCGGCGCCATGTTCGGCGGCTTCGGCGGCTCGTTTTTCGCCACCCGCCAGGGCTTCATCAGCCCCGAGAGCTTCACCTTCCTCGAGTCCGCGATCATCCTTGCCATCGTGGTGCTCGGCGGCATGGGCAGCCAGATCGGCATCGTGTTCGCTGCCATCCTGCTGATCGGATTGCCCGAAGTGTTCCGCGACCTGAACCAGTACCGCATGCTCGCCTTCGGCCTGGCCATGGTCACGATCATGGTCTGGCGCCCGCGCGGACTGCTCGCGCATCGCGAGCCGACGATTCGCATCACCGATCATCCATCGCACGGGGCCGACCCGGCGCAGGAGACGCGCGCATGAGCCGCGCGGACCGGGCCTTGCTGTCGGTCGAGCACCTGACGATGCGTTTCGGCGGGCTGGTCGCCATCGACGACGTGTCCTTCGAGGCGCCGCGGGCCAAGATCACCGCCATCATCGGACCGAACGGCGCGGGCAAGACCACGGTGTTCAACTGCCTCACGGGTTTCTACAAACCCACGGTGGGGCGCCTCGCGCTGCGCCACCCGCGGCGCGGTGAATTCCTGCTCGAGCGCATGGAGGGCCACGCCATCCCGGCCGCCGCGGGCGTGGCGCGCACCTTCCAGAACATCCGGCTGTTCCCCGGCATGTCGGTTCTCGAGAACCTGCTCATCGCCCAGCACAACGCGCTGATGCGCGCCTCGGGCTATACCGTCGGCGCCCTGCTCGGCCTCGGCGGCTACGCCGCGGCCGAGCGGCGCGCGATCGAGCGCGCCCGCTACTGGCTCGATCGCGTCGGACTCGTCGACCGCGCGGACTGGAACGCCGGCAACCTGCCCTACGGCGCCCAGCGTCGCCTCGAAATCGTGCGCGCCATGTGCATCGAGCCGGTGCTGCTCTGCCTGGACGAGCCGGCCGCGGGCCTGAACCCGCGCGAGTCTGCCGAGCTGAATGCGCTGCTGACGTTCATTCGCGACGAGCACCAGGTCACGCTGCTGCTCATCGAGCATGACATGAGCGTGGTGATGGAAATTTCAGACCATGTCGTGGTACTCGACTACGGCCGCAAGATCGCCGACGGCACGCCCGAGGCGGTGCGCAACGACCCCGCAGTGATCCGCGCCTACCTCGGCGAGCCGGAAGAGGAAGCGCGGGAATGAGCGTGCTGCGCGTCGAGGGCCTGCACGCGGGCTACGGCCACATCGAGGCGCTGCATGGCGTCGATATCGACGTCGCCGAGGGCGAGATCGTCACGCTGATCGGCGCCAACGGCGCGGGCAAATCGACGCTGCTGATGTCGATCTGCGGCAACCCGCGCGCCTCGCGCGGACGCATCGAATTCCTGGGCGAGGACATCACCCGGCTGCCGACGCACGCGATCGTGCGCCGGGGCCTCGCCCAGTCGCCCGAGGGACGCCGCATCTTCCCCTTCATGAGCGTGCTCGAGAACCTGCAGATGGGCGCATCGACCACCGATGCGCGCCATTTCGATGCGGATCTCGAGCGCGTGTTCACCCTCTACCCGATCCTGCGCGAACGGCGCCAGCAGCGCGCCGGCACGCTGTCGGGCGGCGAGCAGCAGATGCTCGCGATCGGCCGTGCGCTGATGAGCCGGCCCAAGCTGCTGCTGCTTGACGAGCCTTCGCTCGGCCTCGCGCCGCTGCTGGTGCGCCAGATCTTCAGTGTGATCCGCGAAATCAACGTGCGCGACCGGGTCACCGTGTTCCTGGTCGAGCAGAACGCCTACCATGCGCTGCGCCTCGCGCACCGCGGCTACGTGATGGCGAACGGCAAGATCGTGCTCTCCGGCTCGGGCCAGGACCTGCTGGCGAACCCGGAGATCCGCAAGGCCTACCTGGAGGGCGGTCGCTGATGGACCTGCTCTCCGGCAACGGCCTTGGCGTGTTCATCGGCGTGACGCTGTGCGTGACGGGCTTTGCCGCCTACATGACCGGGCAGGCGGTCGCCAACACCTGGAAGCCGGTCTGGCACGCGGTCATCTACGCATTGCTGCTCGGCCTGGTGGATCGCTTCCTGATCTACGCGCTGTTCGAAGGCGAGCTGCTGTCGCCGGCCGGCTACGCGATCGATAGCGCCGTGCTCGTCGCCATCGCTTTGCTCGCCTTTCGCATTGCCAAGGTGCGGCGGATGGTGCAGCAGTACCCGTGGCTGTACGCCCGCACGGGACCGTTTTCCTGGCGCGAGAAATCCCCGCCAAGAACGGACGCGCACTGAGCGCCGGCGCCGGGTTTGGCGAAGGGCTGTGATAAAGTAAATGTGCCTTTTTTGGAGGAGGCAACAATGCCGAACAAGCTGAAACTGCAATTCCTTGCGGCCGCCGCGATGGCCGGCTGCGCCAGTGCCGCCTGGGCGGATATCGTGATCGCCACCGCGGGGCCGATGACCGGCCAGTACGCATCCTTCGGCGAGCAGATGCGGCGTGGCGCCGAGCTCGCCGTCGCCGACCTCAACGCCAAGGGGGGCGTGATGGGCCAGAAGCTGGTGCTGAAGATCGGCGACGATGCCTGCGATCCGAAGCAGGCCGTCGCGGTGGCCAACAAGTTCGTCAGCGAAAAGGTCGTGTTCGTTGCCGGGCACTTCTGCTCCGGCTCCTCGATCCCGGCCTCCAAGGTCTACACCGAGGAAGGCATCCTGCAGATCTCGCCGGCCTCGACCAACCCGAAGCTGACCGAGGAAGGCGGGCCGAACGTGTTCCGCGTCTGCGGGCGTGACGACCAGCAGGGCACCGTGGCGGGCAACTATCTCGCCGACAAGTTCAAGGGCAAGAAGGTCGCCATCATTCACGACAAGACCGCCTACGGCAAAGGCCTCGCCGACGAGACCAAGAAGCAGCTCAACAAGCGCGGCGTGAAGGAAGCGATGTATGAGGCCTACACCGCGGGCGAAAAGGATTACTCGGCGCTGGTCTCGAAAATGAAGGGCGCGAACGTCGACGTGGTCTATGTCGGCGGCTATCACACCGAGGCCGGCTTGATGGTGCGCCAGGCGCGCGAACAGGGCTACGGCGTGCAGCTAGTCTCGGGCGATGCGCTGGTGACCGACGAGTACTGGAAGATCACCGGCACGGCCGGCGAAGGCACGCTCATGACCTTCAGCCCGGATCCGCGCAAGAACCCGGCGGCGGTCGGGGTGGTGAAGAAGTTCCGCGAGACGAAGTACGAGCCCGAGGGCTATACGCTGTACACCTACGGCGCGATCCAGGCCTGGGCGCAGGCGGTCGGCAAGGCCAAGTCGACGAACTGGAAGAAGGTCGCCGACACGCTGCGCAAGAGCAAGTTCGACACCGTGCTCGGCAAGATCGGCTTCAACAAGAAGGGCGACGTGACGGCGCCCGGCTACGTGTTCTACGTCTGGAAAGACGGCAAGTACGATTACGCCAAGTAGTCTGCGCCGCCCCGCACGCAAAGGCCCGGTGGCGAAGCCGCCGGGCCTTTTTCTTTGGGCCCGCGCGGGCGCGCTCAGCTGAACAGCGTCAGCACGCCGGTATAGCCGTAGAGCCGGTCGTGCGAAATCTCGCCGCCGCAGAAAAAGCCGACCAGCGGCACGTCGCCGATCACCTCTCGCACGATGCCGAGCTCGGCGCCGCGCGCGCCGAACATGTGCTCGCCACGCCCGATGCAGGAAAAATACAGCGCCCCGCGCGGCGCCGGCACATCGGCCTTCAGCGCGGCGGCGATGCGCTCCAGATCCGTGCGCGCGCTCGCCGCATCGCGCTTGCAGAAGATCAGCTCGGCGCCCGACTCGACGCTGTCGCCGATCGCGATCAGCCCGTTCTGGGGGTCGATGCCGATCAGGTTGCGCACCAGGTAATCGCCCGTGTCGGAGCCACTGACCGGCAGTCCGACCTGGATGAACTGCGCAGCGCGCCGCAGGTCGCGCGAGAGCACCTCGCCGATCGCCGCCTTCATCACCTCGAGCGCGGGTCGCCCGTCGAGCGTCGCGATCACGTTCGCCTCCCCCGCCGTGATGCGATAGCGGCCCGGTAGCGCCGCGTAGCCCTGCGTCAGCCGGGTGCGCACACCGACCGACGCCGCGAGCAGCGCGCCCGACAGGCCGCCCGAGAGCACGTCGTTCGCCACCTGCACGCTTTTCTCGCGTGCGCTCGACAGTCCGCCGACCAGATAGCCGCTCGTCACCTTGGTCGACATGTCGGCGATCAGCCCGGCGACGTCGGGGGTGTTCGGATCGGCGTGGATCACGCCGAAGTAGGCCTCCCCGCCGCGCAGCGGCCCGCTGCGGCCGGAGAACACCTGGTAGGCGTCATTCGGCAGGGCGGCCACCATGGTCGCCAGCGCGGGCTCGTCGAGGTACTCGGCGCCGGTGGCGAGAATGCCGATGCCGACCGTGCCGATCCAGTCGTGCACGCCCGTGCGCTCGCGCAGCGCCGCCACGATGCGACCGGCATCCGCCACCAGCGACTCGGTGAAATACACGAAACCCAATCCGGCGCCGATCGCGCCGAGTTGTTCGCTGCAGGCCGCGACGCAGTCGCGCCAGTTCGCGCCGCGCGCATGGGCATAACGAAACGCACTCATCGGTCCTCCGTTCGGTGCCTGCAGGTCGGCCAGTCCGTACTCTAACCGCTCGCTTGCAGGCCCTGCGTGGACATGCAACAGTGTTCCCGCACCCTCATCGCTCGGGATCGACCATGAAACGCTGGTTTTCCATTCTCTGTATCGCCCTGCTTGCCGTCGGGGGACAGGTATTCGCCGGACCGCCGAACGAGCATTTCCTCGTACGCGACACGCAGCGCGCGCCGCAGGACGTCGTCGCTGCAGTCAAGGCCTACGTCGGCAAGCAGGACTGGATCTACGTCAACGACGCCGAGCTGAAGGGCGTCATCTTCGTCAAGTTCTGCGTGCCCGCGCTGGCAAAGGACATCTTCGCCGCCGGCGACCACATCGCCGCGCTGCTGCCCTGCGGCTCGATGGCGGTCTATCCGAAGGACGGCAAGACGCAGGTCTCGATGCTGCACCCCGGCTACATGAATGCGCTTTACCCCGACCCGAACCTGGCGCGCGCCGCCGAGAAGGGGCTGCCGCTGTTCCAGGCGCTGCTCGACGCGGTCACCCGCTAGCCGCGCGCCGCGGCGGCTCAGTCCTGCCCGCCTTCCACCGGGAAGCGCTGCGCACGCCAGCGCAGCATGCCGCCGGCCAGGTTCGCCACGTCTTCGAAGCCGGCCTTGCGCAGCAGGACCGTCGCCTGCGCCGAGCGCGCGCCGGAGCGGCACACGGTCACGATCGGTCGAGCCCGGTCGAGTGCAGCGGCCTGCGCCTCGAGCGCTCCGAGCGGCACGAGCCGCGCGCTGCGCAGATGGCCCAGCGCGCCATTGAACTCGGCGGGCTCGCGCACGTCGACGACCTGCACGCGCTCCAGATTTTCCTCGAGCCAGTCGGGCTGCAGCTCCCAGATACCGGCAAAGGTGTAGGTGAGCGGCGCCCAGGCCGGCGCATGCGCCGGCGCGGCGCCATCCTCGGGCCGTCCGCAGCGCAGGTTTGCCGGCAGCGCGACATCGATCTGCTTGGGATGCGCCAGTCCGAGGTGCTGCATGTAACCGACGAAGTCGTCCTCCAGCACCCCGCCGCCGAGGCGCGGATTGTAGCGGCGCTCCTCGCCAACGCTGGACGCGGTCAGGCCACGGTAGTCGTGCGCCGGGTACAGCACGCAGTCGTCGGGCAGCGTAAAGACCTGTTCCCACACCGCACGGAACAGGCGTCGCGGGTCGCCCTGCTGGAAGTCGGTGCGCCCGCAGCCGCGGATGAGCACCGCGTCGCCGGTGAAGGCCATCGACCGGTCGTCGAGTACGTAGCTGACGCAACCGTCCGTGTGTCCAGGCGTCGCACGCACCTCGAGATTGCGTGCGCCGAAGCTCAGGCGGGCACTGTGCTCGAGCAGGCGGTCGGCGCCCTTGGCGCCGCTGGCCGCCGGGAGCGCGATGCGGCTGCCGAGCTCACGTTGCAGCAGCCAGGCACCGGTGACATGGTCGGCGTGCACGTGGGTCTCCAGCGTCCAGCTGAGCTTCAGGTCGAGCTCGTGGATCAGTGCCGCGTCGCGCCGCGCCTGCTCGAACACGGGATCGATCAGCACCGCCTCGCGCGTGGCTGCGTCCGCGAGCAGGTAGCTGTAGGTCGACGATTGCGGATCGAAGAGCTGGCGAAAGATCATGCAGGCTCGGGGGCGTTCTCGGAGGCCGCCTCGAACCTAGCACGATACACAGCGTAATACAGCACCGGAATGACGAGCAGCGTCAGCAGCGTCGACACCAGGATGCCGAAGATGAGCGCGATCGCCAGGCCGTTGAAAATCGGATCGTCGAGGATGAACAGCGCGCCGAGCATCGCCGCCGCCGCGGTGAGCGCGATCGGCTTGGCGCGCGCGGCCGCCGAAGCGATGATCGCGTCGCGGAACGCCATGCCCTCGGCGACCTTGAGATTGACGAAGTCAACCAGCAGGATCGAGTTCCGTACGATGATGCCGGCGAGCGCGATCATGCCGATCATCGAGGTCGCGGTGAAGTTGGCGCCGAGCAGCGCGTGCCCCGGCATCACCCCGATCACGGTGAGCGGAATCGGCGCCATGATGACCAGCGGCACGACGTACGAGCGGAATTCGGCGACCACCAGGAAGTAGATCAGAATCAGGCCGACGGCGTAGGCGATCCCCATGTCGCGGAAGGTCTCGAAGGTCACCTGCCACTCGCCGTCCCACTTGATCGCGTACTGGCGATAGGGATCCTCGGGCTGGCTGACAAAACGCTCGCCGAGCGTGCCGCCGTCGGCGAGCGGCTGACCGGCCAGGGCGCCGCGCGCCGCGAACATGCCGTACAGCGGGCTGTCGATCGGGCCGGCCTGGTCGCCGATGACGTACACCACCGGCAACAGATCCTTGTGGTAGATCGGCCGGTCGCGCGCGTTCTCGATCGGCGCGACGACCTCCGAGAGCGGCACCAGTGCGCCGGCCGGCGTTCGGATCGCGAGCTTGAGGAACTCGTCCAGCGCGCCGCGTGCCGTGTCGGGCAGCGTCACCTTCACCGGTACCTCGTACTTTGAACGCCCGTCGTGCAGCGGGGTGACATTGCTGCCCGCCAGCCCCATGCGGATGGTCTCGACGACGTCGCGCCGGCTGACACCGAACACGGCGGCCTTGGCCTGGTCGATGCGCACCACGATGCGCGGCGCGCTGTCCTCCACCGAGTCGTCGATGCCGACGATGTCGGGCGTGGCGGCGAGCCCCGCGCGCACCTGCTTGGCGACGCGTATCCGGCCCGCCTCGTCCGGGCCATAGACCTCGGCGACGATCGGCGACAGCACCGGCGGCCCGGGCGGCACCTCGACCACCTTGACACGCGCGTTCCAGCGCCGCGCCACCGCCTCGAGCGCCGGCCGCACGGCCTGCGCGATCTCGTGGCTCTTGCGCGCCCGGTCATCCTTGCCGACCAGATTGACCTGCAGGTCGCCCATTTCCGAATTCGCGCGCAGGTAATACTGGCGCACCAGACCGTTGAAATTGATCGGCGCCGACAGGCCCGCATAGGCCTGGTAGTCGGTGACCTCCGCCACCGTCGCGACCACCGCGCCCATCTCGTGCAGCACCGCCGCGGTGACCTCGACCGGCGTGCCGGCAGGCATGTCGACCACCACCTGGAATTCCGACTTGTTGTCGAACGGCAGCATCTTCAGCACCACCAGCTTGAGCCCGGCAAGCGAGACCGAGCCGAGGATCAGCGCGAGCACCGCGATCGCGAGCAGGCGGCGGTTACGCGTGGCATGCACCGCGGTGACGAAAGGGCCAAGCGCGCGCGTGAAGAAGCGCTCGAGCCGTCCGCTGGTCGCGTTGGGCGCGCCGGACGTGGCGTGAGGATCCGCATCCTTCAGCAGCTTCAGCGCCAGCCAGGGCGTGACGACGAACGCGATCGCGAGCGAGATCAGCATGCCCATGCTCGCGTTGATCGGGATCGGGCTCATGTAGGGGCCCATCAGCCCGCTGACGAAGGCCATCGGCAGCAGCGCCGCGATGACCGTGAAGGTGGCAATGATCGTCGGACCGCCGACCTCGTCGACCGCCAGCGGGATGACCTCGGCAAGCGGCTTGCGCTCGAGGCTCATGCGCCGGTGAATGTTCTCCACCACCACGATGGCATCGTCGACCAGAATGCCGATCGAGAAGATCAGCGCGAACAGCGAGACCCGGTTCAGCGTAAAGCCCCAGGCCCAGGAGGCGAACAGCGTCGTCGCCAGCGTCAGCAGCACGGCGACACCGACGATCAGCGCCTCGCGCCGTCCGAGTGTCGCGAAGACCAGCACCACCACCGACAGCGTCGCGAAGATGAGCTTCTGGATGAGCTTCATCGCCTTGTCGTTCGCCGTTTCGCCGTAATTGCGGGTCACATTGACATGGACGTCGCTCGGAATCACGGTGCCGCGCAGCTGCTCGACGCGCTCGATCAGCCGCGCCGCGACGTCGACTGCGTTTTCGCCCGCTTTCTTGGTGACCTGGAGGGTCACGGCGGGAAGCTCGCCGTGCGCCGGCAGCCCCTTCTTCGCCGCCGCCGGCCCGCTTCCCGTCCAGACGTAGCGTTGCGGCGGCTCGGGACCGTCGATCACGCGGGCGACCTCGCCGAGGTAGACCGGGCGCTGCTCGAACACGCCGACCACGAGCTGCCCAACCTCCTCGGCCGAGGCAAGGAAGTTGCCCGTCTCGACGACGATTTCCCGGTTGTCGCGCACCAGCCGTCCCGCCGGCAGCGAGACGCTCGCCAGCTGCAGCGCATGGCTGACGTCGAGTGCGGTAACGCCGTGTGCGTTCAGCCGGTCGGGATCGAGCAGCACGCGCACCGCACGTCCGGGCCCGCCCAGGGTTTGCACCTCGCGCGTGCCGGGCACGCGCTTCAGGTCGATCTCGGCGGCGTGCGCGACGCGCTCGAGCTCGAAGGCGCCGGTCTGCGGGTCACGACTCGACAGCGTGAGCGCGACCACCGGCACGTCGTCGATGCCTTTGGGCTTGATGATCGGCTCGAGGATGCCGAGATCGGGCGAGACCCAGTCGCGGTTCGACTGAATGGTGTTGTACAGCCGCACCAGCGCCTCGGTGCGCGGCACGCCGACCTCGAACTGCACTGTCAGCACGGCGAGCCCGGGGCGTGAAACCGAAAATACATGCTCGATGCCGCGCATCTGCGCCAGCACCTGCTCGGCGGGTGTCGCCACCAGCGCCTCGACATCCTTCGCCGAGGCGCCGGGAAACGGCACGAAGACGTTCGCCATCGTCACGTTGATCTGCGGCTCCTCCTCGCGCGGCGTGATGCCGACGGCGAACAGGCCCAAAATGAACGCGACCAGCGCGATCAGCGGCGTGAGCTGAGAGGTCTGGAAAAAGCGCGCGATGCGGCCGGAGACGCCCATGACCAAGGGTCCGTTTGGCCTAGCGCGCGCCGCCGACCGGCGTGACGGGCGTCTGCATGCCGGCCTTCATCGGTTCGAGCGCCACGCGCTCCCCGCGCCTCAGGCCGGCGAGCACCTCGACGGCGCTCTCATCGCCCGCGGCGCCGAGCCGGATCTGCCGCAGCTGTGCCTGCCCGTCCGCGCCGATCACGTACACCGCGGTCAGCTCGCTGCGATGGAACACCGCCGCGCGCGGGACGAGCAGACGCGGCGCCTTGCCGGTGACGAAATGCGCCCGGGCATACACCCCCGGGTAGATGCCGCGCACATCCTCGGGCAGATCGAGCCGCACCCGCGTGGTCTGCGTGCGCGGGTCCGCGGTCGGCACCACGGTCATGCTCTTCACGTCGAGCCATTTGCCGAGCGACGGCACCTCGATCCGCGCCCGCCCGATCGCGCGCACGGCGCCGATCTGCGTTGCCGGCACGCTCGCCACGACGCGCAGCGTCGACGGATCGAAGCCGGTCATCAGCGGCTTGCCCGGCGTCGCCATCTCGCCGACTTCGACGTGGCGTGCCGCCACCACGCCGCTGTAGGGTGCCACGACCGTGGCAAAGCTCTTTTCCGTCGCGGCCGCCGCCGCGCCCGCGAGCAGCGCGGTGACGCGCGCCTGCGCGGCGCGGTATTCGGATTCGGCGCGGTCGAGCGCCGCCTGGCTGACGAACTTCTGCGCCAGCAGCTGCTGGGTGCGCTCGTACTGCGCACGCGCATTGGCCAGCGCGGCCTGCGCCTCGCCGACCTGGGCGGCGCTTGCCGCCGCGGCCTGGCCGACCTGACGCTCGTCGATGCGTACGAT
>LJTQ01000030.1 GCA_001303445.1 Betaproteobacteria bacterium SG8_39
CCGGTGACCACCGTGCCCCGACCCGAGATCGAGAACACGTCCTCCACCGGCATCAGGAACGCCCCGTCGATCGCGCGCTCCGGCGTCGGAATGTAGGCATCCAGCGCATCGGCCAGCTTGTAAATCGAGGGCTCGCCAATCTCGCACTGATCGCCCTCCAGCGCCTTGAGCGCAGAGCCAATCACGATCGGCGTCTTGTCCCCAGGAAAATCGTACTTCGACAGCAGTTCGCGAACCTCCATCTCCACCAGGTCGAGCAGCTCCTTGTCATCGACCATGTCGGCCTTGTTCAGGTACGCCACGATGTAGGGCACCCCGACCTGGCGCGCCAGCAAAATGTGCTCGCGCGTTTGCGGCATCGGCCCGTCGGCAGCCGAAACCACCAAAATCGCACCGTCCATCTGCGCCGCACCCGTGATCATGTTCTTGATGTAGTCCGCGTGACCCGGGCAGTCCACGTGCGCGTAGTGGCGCTTCTCCGTCTCGTACTCCACGTGCGCCGTGTTGATCGTGATGCCGCGCGCCTTCTCTTCCGGCGCCGAGTCGATCTGCTCGTAGCTCTTCGCCTCCCCGCCAAACTTCTTCGACAGAATGCTCGTCATCGCCGCCGTCAGCGTCGTCTTGCCGTGATCGACGTGACCAATCGTGCCCACGTTTACGTGCGGCTTGGTACGCTCAAATTTGCTCTTTGCCATTTCGCTGCTGCCTCGTCGCTGTGTGTTCCCTGGTGCCCATGACGCGGATTGAACGCGTGACCTCTCCCTTACCAAGGGAGTGCTCTACCACTGAGCTACATGGGCCAAATTCGATGAACCTGCTGTTGCGCCACGTTTGCTGCTGCTACACGCCGTCGATCCCGCGCGCGGTTGCGTGGAGCGGGTGAAGGGAATCGAACCCTCGTCGTAAGCTTGGAAGGCTTCTGCTCTACCATTGAGCTACACCCGCCTGCGTCCCCAGTCACCCGCGCTCCTGCCGCGTTGCTCGAACCCCCGCCGCCCGCCGCTTTCGCGCATCAGGTGGTGGAGGGGGTTGGATTCGAACCAACGTAGGCGCGAAGGCCAACAGATTTACAGTCTGCCCCCTTTAGCCGCTCGGGCACCCCTCCGGCGGAACCCGAAATTCTCTAAGGATTCCGGTGCTTGGTCAAGCAACTTTGGTGCCTGGGGCCTTCGATCACGTGCCGTAGCGCACCCCTCGCGCGCCCAGTGCCTTGACCGCCGCGAGTGCCGAGTAGCAGGCCAGCCACGCGGTCTTCGGGTTCTCCGGGGACGGCACATTCTCCAGAACGACCTGGAATCGCCCTGTCCGCCCCGCCACGCTGATGGTGTGCGTGTTGAACGTAAGCCCCGGATCGGCAACGACTTCTAGCCGCGTCCGGTCGAAGCCGATCCCCGCCAGGGACAGCACCGCGGCGATGTTCACATTCTGCGGGAAGTGGGGCACCCCTTCCCGCGCGGGCCCCGAAAAGAGGACCTTCGGCTCGCGCAGGGCGTCCAGATCGACCCCGAGCCCTTCGACGAAGGGGATCCCTTTCCAGGCCACCGGCGGCTTCGCGACGCGGATAGAAACCGCGTCCACCCCGGCCGCGCAGGCGCCCTTGAGCGCATCCAGGCCGCCGATGCCGCCCGAGGGCACGTAGAGCAGCCCTCCGCCGCGCGCCGCCGCCGACTCCGCCGCCGCGCGCAGCGCGTCATCGCCGAGCGCGCCCGCCGAGAGCACGATCACCGACAGCCCGCGTTCGAGCATCGGCACCAGATGTTCGCGCACCGCGTCGTGCGACGCCGCTTCCAGCACGACGTCGGCCCTTTTTTTAAGCGCCGCCTCGATGCCGACGACGAACGGCACGCCGAACTCGCGCGCAAGCGTCGCACCACGCGAGCTTTCGCTGCGGCCCACTACGGCGACTACTTCCACGCCGTCGAGTGCACCACGCTTCAGGTGCTCGAGCACCAGTCGCGCGATCGTGCCCCCACCCAAAAGGATTAGTTTCATGTGAAAGAATGTCTGCTAGCCTGAAATTTTCCCATAACAACCGTCGCTTACCGGTTGTGCGGCGGCCGCAAGTGCGCTCTCATGCTTGCGTATCGAACCTGCCGCAGAGAAAGACAAAGGAGAATCGTCATGGCCCCAACCAAGCCCCTTGGCCCTGACAGCGTCGTACGTGTTTCCTCGAACCAAGTCTACAGCCGCCTCGGCGACGAAGTCGCCATTCTGGAACTCGACTGCGGCGTGTATTACGGGTTAAATGACACGGGCACCTTCCTTTGGAACCTGATGCAAGAGCCGGTGCGCGTGAATGATATGCGCGCGGCACTGGTCGAAGAGTTCGATGTCGATGCGAACACCGCCGAACAAGATCTGCTGCGCGTGCTCGCCGACCTGCGCGATGCGGGTCTGATCGAGCATGTCGACCTTTGACAGGTACCTGCGCCTCCCCGCCCGCCGCAAACGCCTGCTTCACGCCGCCCTCGCCTGGCTGATCCTGCACCGGATCGGTCTCGCCTTCCTGCCGCTGCAGACCCTGCAGCGCCTGTCCTCGCAAGGCTCACGTCGACCGCTTGCCGGCGCATCGCTCGATGACTTGCGCTGGGCCGTCCTTGCCGCTGCACCTCGCGTACCCGGCACGCGCTGCCTGGCGCGTGCGCTCGCACTGCAGGCGCTGATGGCGCGCGCGGGGATGACTGGGCAATTGTGTATCGGGGTGGCAAAGGAATCCGGCAGCACACTCGAAGCGCATGCCTGGGTATTGCACGAAGGTGCTCCGGTGTTCGACGAGCCGGAACTCGCGCGCTACAGCCTGCTTTCCGTATTTCCTGCCGAGGCGTGAGCGGGATCGCCGGCATCGTCCGGCTCGACGGCGGCCCCGTCGATCGGGCGCTTCTCGAGAAGATGGCCGACTTCCAGGCCTTCCGCGGCCCGCACGGACGCAGCGTCTGGTGCGAGGGCAATGTCGGCTTCGTTCACACCTTGTTCAAGTTGAACGATGACGACGCCCCGGCGCCGCAGCCACTGAGCCTTGATGGCAAGGTGTGGATTACCGCGCACGCACGTGTCGATGCGCAGGCTGAGCTGATCGCCGCGCTGTGCGGTCGGGGACGTCAGGTGGCGAAGGGCGCGTCGGATGCCGAGTTGCTGCTGCACGCGTACCAAGCCTGGGGCGAGCGCTGTCTCGAGCATGTCATCGGCGATTTCACCTTCGCGATCTGGGATGCGCGCGAGCGGCGTCTCTTCTGCTCGGTCGATCACTTTGGTATCCGGCCGTTCTATTACGCGCGCGTCGGGAACTCGTTCGCGTTCTCCAACACGCTCGACTGCGTACGGCTGCTGCCGTCGGTGTCGGAAAGGCTCGACGACATCGCGGTCGGCGACTTCCTTCTTTTCGGGCGGTATGTCGACCTCGACCGCACCGTCTACGCCGACATACGACGTATTCCTCGCGCGCATCGCTTGATCGCCTCACGCAATGCTGTCGACGTGCAGCGCTACTGGGAGATGACTGAGGAGGCGGAAATCGACGATTCGGATCCCGAGGCACTGGTCGAGGAATTCAGGTTTCGATTGCTGAACGCGACGCGCGACCGCCTGCGCACCCGGCGGGTGTCGGTGTTCATGAGCGGCGGGCTCGACTCCACGCTCGTGACGGCGTCGGCGGTCAAGGCCATGCGCGAGCAAGACCGTCACTGGCAGATTACGCCGTTCACGACCGTGTTCCGGGAGCTGATCGCCGACGACGAGGAGATCTATGCACGTGCGGCCGCCGAGCACCTGGGTCTCGAGTTGCGACTGCAGAGTGGCGACGCGTTCACCCCCTTCGATTGGGCGGAGTGCCGCGCTTGGCGCCCGCCGGAACCAACGAACGATCCAGCGTGGGGACGCTACGTCCGCGGGATGGGCGAGGTCGCGCGGGCCGCCCCATTGGCGCTCACCGGCTGGGAGGGCGACGAGCCGCTGCGCGCCTGGCTGCCCGGTTATTGGCGCCGCCTGAGTCGAGGCGGGCAATGGGCGCGGTTGCTGAGTGACATGGCCTGGTACGTCCGGAAAGAAAAGGGCCTGCCACCAGTTGGCGCGCGCACAGCGCTCGTCCGTCTGCGCCGTCGATTGCGCCCCGGTGCACTGCCCGATTGGCTCGCGCCGGACTTCGTTCGGCGCGCCGGGCTCCGGGAGCGCTGGGCACATTCGCGCTACGCTCAAGCGCGGGCGCTCCGTGAGGACTCGCGGCAGCGATACCTTAATTGCGTGCCATGGGCCCGGGCGTTCGAAGGCTACGACGCAGGATGGATCGGATTCCCGATCGAAACGGTTCACCCGCTCATGGACGCTCGCGTCATCGCCTGGCTCGCGCGCGCTCCAGCGATTCCCTGGTGCAGGGATAAGCACCTATTTCGCGAAGCAGCTCGCGGAATGCTCCCCGACCAGCTTGCTTACCGTCCCAAAACGCCGCTTTCTGGTGATCCGACCGAGGCAGCCTTGCGCACTAAGTCCATCTATGTTCCGCGCGTGGTCGCAGGGCATACAGCGGGATCGGATTACGTCGCGACGGATCGCCTTTTTGACTGGAAAGACGCGCTGCGCGAGGGGGGCTCATTCGGAGCCCGTCTGTTGGGCCTTTCGTTCATAGCGTGGCTGGCGACGGCCCAACGACATAACATCCTCGGCAATACAAAAGCGGGCCGGGAAACAACGGCTGCCGTTGGGCAGGGGCGCGCATCGGCGTGACCACAGATGAGCGGCGACCCGCTGCCGATTGCTCGTGAGCCTGCCGATGTCGGCATGACTGACGGCAGCGCGATGGGCTGAAACCCGAGGCGAACCGAGCCACGCATGGCGCTCCTGTTTCGCCATCCCCGGAATCGGGGCGTATCATTTTCCAGTAGGCGCAGCCACCGTATTTCCGCTGGGTGTCGTTTTCTATCCTGGACCACACGATCATGTCACTAACTCCAAAAGACGAATCAGCGACTCGCTCTGCCACGCTTATGGACGGAATCCCGGCTGCACGCGATCGCCCGCCCTACCAACCGCCGAGGCTGGTGCGCTACGGTGATGCGACGGCAATTACGAAGGCTGTGTCAGATACCTCCACAAAGCCCGACGGGGGTGGCGGAAAGACGAACAAAACGTCATAGTTAAAATACATCGATCGACCGCGAACGACCTAACCCACGCCGTCTGGCCAGTAGATTTTGGAGCACCAACTATTTGGTCTGGGCTTTGAGATAGATCATCCGATCCCCGGTCTCAAGCCAACGTCGAGCCGCCTTTCCTGCCAAGTCCGCGTCTCTTTCTCGCGGACAGCGCCGCGCGAGCTCGCGGAATGGAGGACGCTTTACCAAAGCGCCACGGTCGATGCCGAGGGTACGCCAATGCTCGTTATCGATCGACATCTCGACGGCCGATGGCTGCGCATGCGTTATCACGACGGAACAGCCTTCGTCCTCAATCGAAGCGCGTCGGAAGTGCACGCGTCATGGGTACCACCCTTGACCGCGGACGATGCCGCAGCCTACCTCGTTGCCCCAGTCTTTGGTCTGTTGCTCTATCTGCGTGGGCTCACCTGTCTGCACGCCAGCGCGATAGCCCATGACGGCAAAGCACTCGTGTTCGTGGGTGGGGCCGAATCAGGCAAGTCGACGCTCGCAGCGGCATTCGCTCGCATGAACTGCAGGGTGCTCAGCGATGACATTCTGGTTGTCGAAAAGGCCGATCGTCTTTTCGTGGCGAGACCCGGCATGCCGCGGATCGGCCTTTGGCCAGAGTCGGTGGGATATCTGTGGGGTGATCGGGAAGCGCTGCCCAGACAAGTCGCGACATGGGACAAGCGGTACTTGGATCTCGCCGACGCGAACCTGTTTCAGGAATCGCCGCTTCCGGTGGGCGCCGTCTATAGCCTGGCCGATCGTGCCCCCGAGGCGACGCTGCGAATCGAACCCCTGCGGGATATCGAGGCAGTACTGCCGCTGTTTGCGAACAAGTACGTAACCCGCGTTACCGAACGCGAACAGAGCCGTCGCGACTTCGTCCTGCTTTCAGAGTTAGCGGCATCGGTGCCCGTCAGACGAATCACGCGCAAAGACGCATTGCCCGATCTGCAAGAAACCTGCGAAGCAATTCTGGCGGACTACGTGTTGCTTGGACAAGGTCAGACCTGATCGATGTACAGCGTCACTGATTTCGGTCGCATGATCGACGACGAAGCGCGCATGGACGCGTTTCGCAAGGCACTTGCGGCAACGATTGATGGAAACACGGTAGTCCTCGACCTCGGCGCTGGCACGGGCATCATCGCCCTGCTCGCCTGCCGGTACGGCGCGAAGCGCGTGTATGCCATCGAGCCCTCGGATGCATTGCAGGTTGCGCGTGAGACCGCGGTCAAGAATGGCCTTGCCGACCGGATCGTGTGCATCCAAAAACGCTCCACCGACGCGACGCTGCCCGAGCGCGTCGATCTGATCGTCGAGGACATGCGCGGCGCGCTCCCCTGGTGTTCGACGCACATCCCGGACGTGATCGACGCCCGCGAGAGACTCCTCAAGCCCGAGGGGCGGATCATTCCGCGCAGGGACACGGTGTTCTGTTCCCTCGCCGCAGCCGACGCGCCTTACCGCGCGAGGCTCGCGCCGTGGCAATCGCGTCCCGAAGGGCTCGACCTGTCTCCCGCGGCACGCTACGTCGAGAACGCGCCGTGCGGCGTCCGCTTAAAGCCGAGACAACTGCTGAGCGCGCCGGTGGCGTGGACGTCAATCGACTATTCATCGGTTTCCTCTGCAAATGTCCGCGAGCAGTTCGTACTCGAAGCGAGACGTGCCGGGACCGCGGATGGCCTACTGCTCTGGTTTGAGACCGAGCTTCTACCGGAAGCAAGGATCTCGAACGCCCCGGGCCGCCCCAAGAATGTCTATGGACAACTTTTCCTTCCCTGGCCGCGCCCGATGGAAGTCGAGAAAGGCGCACGCATTGAGGTGGCCCTGCGTGCCGACCTGGTGGGTGAAGACTACGTTTGGACTTGGGAAACGCACTGCAACGAACACCGCTTCCGTCAGTCTTCGTTTGCGGCCGAGCCGATATCAGCTGCGTCGCTCGCCAGGCGCGCGGCACACCACCGCCCCACTCTGGCTCGCGAGGGAAAAATCGCGCAGTTCGTGTTAGAGCGAATGGCGGGCTCGATGACGCTTGCCGAAATTGCCGACGCCCTCGTCGAGACATTTCCCGAACGGTTCCGCTCGGTGCACGAAGGCTTAGATTTCGCGGCCGGCGTGTCGGGTAAGTACGGCGAATAGTCGAGCTTCGCTCGACGCGTCCCCGGCGGCAATCTGACCGACACGCGACGCATGCGCGTGTGAAACCGGGTTGACCAGGCGACAGGACGCAAAGATAAACTTTGGGCGTGAAGCCCACTGACCCCGCACCGAAGTCCACTCCGCGAAAGCGTTACGTCCCGCCGCGCCTGACAACCTTTGGCGACGTCCGGGTCATCACGCAGCAGAAAGGCGGTGGAATGATGGGCGGCGGCGGGATGGGAAAGAAAAGCTTCCTCTAACAGGGTCCCGGCGACTCGTGCGGTGCATCGGCGCGGGCAACGTGCGGGCGCGCTGCTACGCTTGCTCTGCCGACCGGCCGATGGCGCAAGGAAGACGCGGGATGAACACGTCGATCAACTTCGACCTCGAGCAGCGGATCGTGCTCGCCTGCACGCTCGCGCCCGATGCCGCAGGCTCCGGCCCGTTTGTGGATCTCGGCCCTGCAGACTCGATCGACTGGGTACGTTTGCGCGCCGTCGCGGCCGCGTTCGGTGTGCGTCCTCTCGTCGCGCGCGGCTTGGCGGGATCCGCGCCTGACGAACTGGACGCATGCATATCCGCGGCGCGGGCCAACGAAGGCCGCGCGCGCCTGCTCACCGGCGAACTGCTGACCATCCTGGACGCCCTCGCCGCCGTAGGCGTGCCGGCGATACCCTTCAAGGGCCCGGTGTTGGAGCACGTGCTCGGCGCCGCACCGGGGTTGCGCGAGATGGGCGATCTCGATTTTCTCGTGCGCACCGAGCACCTGTTCCCCGCAACACGCGCACTTGCACCGCTCGGCTACCAGTCGGTGCTGCCGATCCACGCGCTCGACTACCCGAGCATGGACCGCGTCTCGCCGGAATGGCCGCTCCTGAGGCCCGTCGACGGGCTGCTCATCGAGTTGCACTGTCGCGTGGCCCCCGCCTGGTTTCCGACACCCTGTTCGCTACATGACATCGAAGCGCGGCAGCAGACGCTCACGCTCGCCGGGCACCGCATCGCCTGGCCTGCACCTGAAGAACTGCTGCTCATACACATCTGCGATGGCATGAAGTCCTGCGGGCGCGGGATGAAATGGATCGGCGATGTCGCGCGCATTCTGCGTCGGCACCCGGAGATGGACTGGGCCCACATCAAGGCCGTGGCTTCACGACACGGCGGACTGAACGTCGTTCGCGTCGCGCTCGCGCTGGTGATCGACTGCTGCGCCGAGACCGCCGAAGCGCTGGACGTGCCGGAAATCGGGCTTTCCGTTCCACCCCAAGCCGAGGCGCGGCTCACGCCACGCCTGGCGGGCGCCGTTGAGCAGATCCGAGCCGCCCTCCAAACCGATGCTCCGCTCCCGGGTGCGATGGCGCATTTCCGCTGGTCGATCCGCGTCTCCGATGACCGTCTGAAAACCGCCCGAGCAATCGTCCGCTACCTCGCGGGCCCGGCGATTGCCGATCTGGCACAAGAACCTTCGACCGCGGGCATCCTGCCACTGCCCGCGAGAGCCTTCCTGCGTCGCCTGCGATCCGTCGTCGGCGTCCGACATTGAACGGGGGCGCCCCGGTGAACCCGCTTTGCTCCGCGCCCCGATAGTGTAAGAATTCGTCAGCGTCACGGCCCTGGGACCCGCCGGGCGGGCCAGATGGTCGAAGAACGTCACTGAAAAACGGGAAAACCGCGTGCGCATTGCCATCCTCGAAGATGACCCTGACCAGCTTGCGCTGCTCAAACGCTGGCTGACCGACCGTGGGCACGACGTGCACGGCTACCTCGCCGGGCGCGAGATCATGCGCGAGTCCTCGCGCGAGAGCTTCGATCTCTACCTGCTCGACTGGCAGGTACCGGACGTCCAGGGCACCGAAGTGCTGCGCTGGGTCCGCGAGCACGTTTCGAAGGCGGTTCCGGTGCTGTTCGTCACGGTGCGCGACGCCGAGGAAGACATCGTGTTCGCGCTCGAGGCCGGCGCCGACGACTACATGATCAAGCCGGTGCGCAACCACGAGCTCAACGCCCGTGTGAACGCCCTCCTGCGCCGCGCCTATCCGGCGGCCGAGGAGAAGATAATTGACGCGCCGCCGTTCGCGATCGACCTGGCCAAGGGCGAGATCCGCCGCGGCGACGCGCGCGTCGATCTCACGCCGAAGGAATTCGATCTCGCTGCGACGTTCTTCCGCAATATCGGCCGGCTGCTCTCGCGCGGCTATCTGCAGGAGACGGTTTGGGGGCGAATGGGCGATCTCGCCACCCGTACGGTGGACACGCATGTCAGCCAGGTACGCAAAAAGCTCGATCTGCAACCCGAGTCCGGCTACCGGATCGTGCCGATCTACAACTACGGCTACCGCCTCGAGCGCCTGAGCGCGGACTGAGTCGCGCGCGCGGCAATTCCCCTTCCGGAGGGTGCGCGGCTCAGGGTACGATCCGGCCGCTGCTTTCCTTCCGGATTCCGCGTGCCCAAAACCTTCGCCTCGCAGGCCGACCTCAAGGCCAAGAAAATCTCTTTCCGCAAGCTCTCGGCGAACTGCTACGCGTTCACCGCCGAGGGGGACCCGAACACCGGGGTCATCGTCGGCGACGACGGTGTGATGGTGATTGATGCGCAGGCCACGCCGGTGATGGCGCGCGAAGTGATCAGGCGCATCCGCCGCGTCACCTCGAAGCCGATCAAGTACGTCGTGCTGTCGCACTATCACGCGGTGCGCGTGCTCGGCGCCTCGGCCTACCGGGCGCGCGAGATCATCGCCAGCCAGGCAACGCTCGGCCTGATCCGCGAGCGCGGCCGGCAGGACATGGCGAGCGAGATCGGCCGCTTTCCACGCCTGTTCCGCGGCAAGGAATCGATTCCCGGGTTGACCTGGCCGACGCTCACCTTCCGCAGCGAGATGACGGTGATGTTGGGCCGCCTCGAGGTCAGGATCATCCAGCCGGGTCCCGGCCATACCGGCGGCGACACGATCGTCTGGGTGCCGTCCCAGCGGGTGCTGTTCTCGGGCGACCTGGTGGAGTACGAGGCCGGCATCTACACCGGCGACGCGCACCTCGAGGAATGGCCCAACACGCTCGACAGGCTGCGCGCGCTGAAGCCCCGGGCGCTGGTCCCCGGGCGCGGTCCCGCGCTGACCACGCCTGCCCAATGCGCGAAGGCGATCCGCTTCACGCAGGACTTCGTACGGGGACTGTACTCCGTTGCGCGCCTCGGGGTTCGCAAGCGGCGGTCGTTGCAGCAGGTGTTTGCAATGGCGCGCCGGCGCATGGACCCGCGCTACGGCGCCTACCCGATCTACGAGCACTGCATGCCGTTCGACGTCTCGCGAGCCTACGACGAGGCCCGCGGCATCAAGCATCCGCGTATCTGGACGGCGCAGCGCGACCGCGAGATGTGGCGCGAGATCGCCGACGTCGGCGCGTGAGCCGCGCGTGAAAGCCCCGATCGCCTTCCTGCCGGGGCCGCTCACGACCGACGCACTCTGGGAACCGGTGATTCGGCGCCTGGACGGGCGCATCGAGCCCTGGATCGCCGATCTGACCGCGGACGATTCGATTGCCGCCATGGCCGCGCGCGTGCTGACCGATGCGCCCTGGGAACGCTTCGCCCTCGCCGGACACTCGCTCGGCGGATACGTCGCGTTCGAGATCATGCGCAGGGCACCCGAGCGCATCGAGCGGCTCGCGCTCATCGACACCCAGGCGCGCGCCGACACCCTCGAAGCGATCGATCGGCGTCGAGCACTGATCGAGCTGGCGCAAGCGGGGCGCTTTCAGGAGGTCGCCGAGCGCCTGATCCCGGTGGTGTTCGACTCGGTGGAAGTGGTCGATCCGACGCTGGTTGCGTTGCACCGGGACATGGCGCGCACAGTGGGCGCCGAGGCATTCCTGCGACAGCAACGCGCCATCTTGGAGCGCATCGATTCGCGCCCGACACTGCCCACCATCCGCTGCCCGACGCTCGTCCTGTGCGGGGCGCACGACCTGCTGACCCCGCTCGACCGTCACGAGGAGATGGCCGCCGCCATTCCCGGCGCGAAGCTCGTCGCCGTACCGAGTGCGGGACATTTCAGCCCGCTGGAACGGCCCTACGAGGTCGGCTTCGCGCTCGCCAACTGGTTGGACGCTTAGGTCTTGAGGATTAGGCGCGGTCCCGCTCCGCACCGAAGTGCGGAGCGGGACGAAACCCCGCCGCGGAGGAGGAGGGAGGAGGAGACCGCGACGGGCGCGTTCGGGTTCGCGTTCTAGACCGCGAAGTAAGTGGTTAGTTCCCTTTCAGGCCGTGCGCGGTGCGAACAACCACCAGGCCACCGACAGACTGACGGGCTTTCCTGAAGAACTCGGCGAGCCGCTTGGCGCCAGCCGACATCAGCTCGGCCATCACCCGGGCCTGCTCCTGCCGACCGCGACGCGCCAGTTCGAGCGTGTCGAGCTCGAATGTCGCACCCTGCAGATCGATGAACTCTGTCGGGGCGTTACTGATTCCGCTGCTGTTCTTGCTCAAGGATTTCTCCAAAACTCTAATATTGCGATGCAGCAAAGATATGGCTTTGAACCAGAATTTAGAATACGTCGTTTACATGAAACACTTGTGCATATAATGCAATAATATGCCGAATTCGCTTCATGAAATGACGACCTTCGTGAAGGTCGTCGCCGCCGGAAGCCTGTCCGGGGCCGCCCGGGACCTTGGCCTGTCACCTGCGATGGTGAGCCGCACCCTGGCGTCGCTCGAGGCGCGCCTCGGCGTGCGCCTGCTGCACCGGACGACGCGGCGCATTCACCTGACCGACGAAGGCGCCGCGTACAACGATGCCTGCGTTCGCATCCTGGGCGAGGTCGACGAGGCCGACGCCGCTGCCTCGGCAGGACGCGGTGTTCCCCAAGGCACCCTCAGGGTCGCGCTCCCCGCCTCGTTCGGCCACCGGCAGATCGCGCCGCTGGTGCCACGCTTCGCCGAGCGCTATCCAAACGTTCGCCTGGCGCTGCACCTCTCGGATCGGGCCGTGAACCTTGTCGAGGACGGCTACGACCTCGCGATACGCATCGCCGAACTCGAGGACTCCTCGCTCGCCGCACGCAAGCTCGCGCCCAACCGGCGCGTCGTCTGCGCGAGTCCCGCGTACCTCGAGCGCCACGGCACGCCGCGCACGCCCGAGGAACTCACCCGCCACAACTGCCTGGTCGCGACCTGGGAGCACGGCTTCTCGATGACCTGGGAGTACAAGGACCCGGACGGGCGCCCGGGCGAAGTCCGCGTCGCAGGGCAGTACGCCTGCGACAACTGGGAGGTACTGCGCGAGTGGGCCGTCGCGGGGCTCGGCGTGGCGCTGAAGTCGACCTGGGACGTCCGCGACCACCTCCAAGACGGCACGCTCGTCCCGCTCTGTCCCGGCTACACCTTCGACACCGACGTCGCGATCTATGCGGTGTACCCGCACCGACGCTACCTTGCAGCGAAAACGCGCGCCTTCATCGACTTCCTCGCGGAGTCCTTCGGCCCCGAGCCATCCTGGGACCTGCCGGCCACCCCGGCTGCGGCCCGCGTCAGCGGCGCCGACCGTCGTCCGCTGAAACCGCGCATCAAGGGTCGGACCCACGCATAGGAGGGCCCCGTCTCTTCCGCGGTGCGGTACGCCCGCCCCGGGGTCTCGGGCTATCATGCGGCTCGCATTCGAATACTGGAGGAGGGAAACAATGCGCAAATCGATCATCGCGCTCGCGGTGGCTGCGGCCACGGCATGGCCGCTCGCCGTACCGGCACAGGATGTCAAGGGCCCCAAAGTCGCCTGGAATTATTCGGTTTGGGGCAACAGCCGAGCGTTCACACGCGGCATCGAGCTGATGGCGAAAGAAGTCGCCGCGAAAACGGGTGGCAATTTCACGATCAAGGTCGCCTACGCCGACCAGCTTTCGCCCGGGCGAGAGAACCTCGACAACATCAAGCTGGGCGCATTCGAAGGTGCGATGTTCTGCGCCTCGTACCACCCTGGAAAGAATCCCGGGATGACCGCACTCGACCTGCCATTCCTGCCGCTCGAAAACCTCGATGTCGCCCAGGCGGTGTACGAGAAGTTTTACGCCCATCCCTTCATCGTCAAGGAAATGGCGAAGTGGAATGCCATGGCTTTCATGGCGGGGCTGTTGCCGCAGTACGAGTTCATGGGTACCGGCGAGCCGCCGATGAAGCTCGAAGACTGGAAAGGCAAGCGCGTGCGCGCTCTGGGTGGACTGGGCGAGGCGATGCGCATACTCGGTGCCAATCCGACGACCGTGACCGCTGCCGAGGTCTATACCTCGCTCGACCGCGGCACGGTTGACGCTGCCTCGTTCCCGTTCTCGTACGCGCACGCGGCGTTCAAGCTGAACGAGATCAGCAAGTGGTACACGGCGAACCTGTCCCCCGGTGCCGTGAACTGCCCGACCGTGTTCTCGATCACCGCGTGGAAAGCGCTGCCGCCGCAATATCAGACGCTGGTGACGAACCTGAAGCCGGCCGCGTACGACGCGCTGAAGCAGGCGTACAAGGCCGCCGACGAAAAGTGGATCCCGGTCTTCCAGAAAACGCTCAAGCCCATCACCTATACCCAGGCGGAGCTCGATCGATTCCAGAAGATTGCAGGCAAGCCGGTGTGGGACAAGTGGGTGAAGGACAACGCGGCGAAGGGCGTCCCGGCGCAGGAACTGGTCGACCTGATCGTCGCGACGGCGAAAAGCGCCAGCCGCAAGTAGCGGGCGCGGACGCCTCTCTTGAGTCCCGCACAATCGGCCAGCGGGGAAGCCGGCGGCGCGCTCGGGCGCGTCGACCGGCTTTACGCCTGGGTCGAGAACGGCCTCAATTTCATCGGCGCGGGTGTCATCTTCGCGCTGATGCTGTTCGTGTGTGCGGAAGTCTTCGCGCGCACCGCGCTGAATAAGTCGATCTTCGGTTTCATCGACGTGGTGCAGCTCTCGATGGCAGCGTTCGCCTTTCTCGGCGCCGCCTATTGCCAGCGGCTGGGCGGCCACATCCGCATGGACCTCGCGGTCAGCCAGCTGCGCGGCCGCTGGCTGTGGTCGACCGAGCTCATTTCGACGTTCGTCGCGATGATCGTCATCGCGCTGCTCATCAAGGGCAGCTGGGACCACTTCCTGCGTGCCTACCAGATCGGCGACACGACGATCGACGCGGAAGTCGTCACCTGGCCGTCGAAGCTGCTGGCGCCGATTGGCCTGAGCTTTCTCTGGCTGCGCCTGCTGCTCAATTTGGTCGGCTACCTGCGCCTGCTCTGGCGGCCCGAGGCCGAACCGGTCGCTGTGCCGCCGCCCCCGGGCTCCCATCACGTGTCGGCCGAAGTCGACACGCCGCAGCCGTGAGCATCGATCCGGTTACCGCAGGCTGGCTCGGCATTGCCGCGATCGGCATCCTCGTGGTGCTCGGCGTGCGGGTCGCGTTCGCCGCGGCTGCGGTGGGCCTGGTCGGCCTGATCTGGATGCGCGGCTGGCAAGTCGGCACCGGCATCGCGGGCGTCATCCCGCACGCCGAATCGGTGCACTTCTCGCTGTCGGTCCTGCCGATGTTCATTCTCATCGGCTACATGGCGTATTACGCGGGCATCACGCGCGGACTTTACGACGCCGGCACCAAGTGGCTTTCGCGCATCCCGGGGGGCCTCGGCGTCGGCTCGGTGTTCGCCTGCGCCGGCTTTGCCGCGGTGTCGGGGGCTTCCACCGCCAGCGCGGCAGTCTTTGCGCGCATCGCGATTCCAGAAATGCTGCGGGCCGGTTACGACCGCCGGCTCGCCGCGGCCTCGGTGGCCGCGGCCGGCACGCTGGCGAGCCTCATCCCACCGTCGGCGATCCTGGTGATCTACGGCATCATAGTCGAGGAATCGGTCGGTCGGCTGCTGCTCGCCGGGTTCATCCCGGGCGTGATCTCGGCCGTCATGTACGCCGTCGTGATCATCGTGCGCGTGATGATCAGCCCCGAGCTGGCGCCTCCAGTCACCTCGCGCTTCACTCTGAGGGAAAAGGTCGTTGCGTTGAAGGGGACCTCGGGCGTGCTGCTCGTAGTCGGCATCATCATGGGCGGCATCTATCTCGGCTGGATGACACCCACCGAGACCGGCGCGGTGGGGGCTGCCGTGATCTTCGTCATGGCCCTCGCCAAGCGCGAGATGACGGCGCGCAATTTCGTCGACTCCCTCATGGAGACCGGCAAGCTCACCGCGATGATCTTCACGATCATCTACTCGATCCTGATCTTCGTGCGCTTTCTCGGCTATTCCGGCCTGCCGCAGGAATTCGCGGCCTGGGTGGTGGGGCTCGACGTCCCGCGCGTCGCGATCTTCATCTCGATCCTCGCGATCTACTTCGTCCTCGGCATGTTCCTCGACGGCATCGGCATGCTGATGCTTACGCTGCCGGTCGTCTATCCTGCGGTGCTCAAGCTCGGCTACGACCCGATCTGGTTCGGCGTCATCATCGTCAAGCTGGTCGAGATCTGCCTGGTCACCCCGCCCGTCGGGCTCAACTGCTACGTGGTGAACGGTGTGCGGCCCGACATACCGCTCAGCGACATCTTCAAGGGCGTGTGGCCGTTCGTGGTGGCCGACCTGATCGTCATCGCCTTTCTGTATGTCTTCCCCGACGTGGTGACCTTCCTGCCGAATACCATGTTCGGCAAGGGGTGATATTCGGGGTCAGACCCCTGTGGATAACTCGGTGCAAGGCGTTGTCCATATGCAAACCGGTAAACTCGAACCATCCACAGGGGTCTGACCCCATACGGTTTCCGTGGAGAACAACCGATGAATGCTCCGGTAGATCTCGCCGCCCTCGCCAGGGCAACGCTCGACGACAAGTACGACGTGGAACGCGGGCGCGTGTTCCTCACGGGCACGCAGGCGCTCATCCGGCTGCCGATCATGCAGCGCCGCCGCGATATTGCCGCCGGACTGAATACGGCGGGCTACATCTCAGGCTATCGCGGCTCGCCGCTCGGCGGCTACGACCAGGCCCTCGGCCGCGCGAAAAAGCACCTCGAAGAGCATCACATCCGCTTCCAGCCGGGAATCAACGAAGATCTCGCGGCGACCGCGATCTGGGGTACGCAGCAGCTCGACTTCTTTCCAGGTGCGAAGTACGACGGGGTGTTCGGCATCTGGTACGGCAAGGGCCCCGGCGTGGACCGCTGCGGCGATGTTTTCCGCCACGGCAATGGCGCGGGCTCATCGAAGCACGGCGGTGTCATTGCGCTTGCGGGCGACGATCACGGCGCGAAGTCCTCGACCCAGGCGGCGCAATCGGACTTCATCTTCAAGGCGGTCGGCATGCCCGTGCTGTCGCCGTCGAACGTGCAGGAAATCCTGGATTTCGGCCTGCATGGCTTCGCCATGAGCCGCTACTCGGGCTGCTGGATCGGCTTCAAGTGCGTGACGGACATCGTGGAGAGCTCGGCCTCCGTCTACGTCGATCCCGAGCATGTGCGCATCGTGCTGCCCGAAGACTTTCCCATGCCGGCGGGCGGCCTGAACGGGCGCTGGCCGGAGTTCCTCGGTTTCATCGAGCAGGAGCAGCGCCTGTACCACCACAAGCTGTTTGCTGCGCTCGCCTACGCGCGCGCCAACAGCCTCAACCGCACGATCTGGGACTCGCCCAACGCGCGCCTTGGCATCGTCACCACCGGCAAGGCCTACAACGACGTGCGCCAGGCGCTCGACGATCTCGGCATCGACGGCCACACCGCGGCCCAGATCGGCGTCAAGCTGTTCAAGGTCGGCATGCCCTGGCCGCTCGAGCCGAACGCGATCGCAGATTTCTGCAAGGGGCTGGAAGAAGTTCTGGTCATCGAAGAGAAGCGCCAACTCGTTGAATACCAGCTGAAGGAGCAGCTCTACAACCTGCCCGACACCCTGCGCCCGAGAATCATCGGCAAGTTCGACGCGCATGGCGAGTGGGATGTGCCGCAGTCGAATATGCTGCTGCCGACGACCGGCGAGCTTTCACCGCCGATGGTCGCGCGCGTTATCGCCGCGCGCATCGGACGCTTTCACAGCTCGGATGCAATCAAGGCGCGGCTCGCCTTTCTCGACGCGAAAGACGCGATACAGAAAGCAGGCGCCACCGTGGTCCCGATCCAGCGCATTCCCTACTTCTGCTCGGGCTGCCCGCACAACACCTCGACGCACGTGCCCGAGGGCAGCCGGGCGCTCGCCGGCATCGGCTGCCATTACATGGCGCAATGGATGCCCGAGCGCCGCACGGCGACGTTCTCGCATATGGGTGGCGAGGGCGTCGCCTGGTGCGGCCAGTACCCCTTCAGCAACGAAAAGCACGTCTTTGCCAATCTGGGCGACGGCACCTACTTCCATTCCGGCATCCTCGCCATCCGCGCGGCAATCGCCGCCAAGGCGCCGATCACCTACAAGATCCTGTTCAACGATGCGGTCGCCATGACCGGCGGGCAACGGCACGACGGGCCGCTCACGCCGGAGATGATCGCGCGCCAGGTTGCTGCCGAAGGGGTGCAGAAAATCGTCCTCGTCACCGACCAGCCGGAAAAG
>LJTQ01000205.1 GCA_001303445.1 Betaproteobacteria bacterium SG8_39
ACCGATCCGCACAACCTCGGCGCCTGCCTGCGCGTGGCGAACGCGGCCGGGGCGCACGCGGTGATCGCGCCGCGCGACCGCGCGGCCGGCGTGAGTGCCGTGGTGTCGAAGGTCGCAAGCGGCGCGGCGGAGATCACCCCCTACTTCATGGTGACCAACCTCGCGCGCACCCTGGGCGAGCTGAAGGAGCGCAACATCTGGGTGGTCGGCGCTGACGCGCAGGCCGGCCCCTCGCTCTACGAGAGCGACCTGCCCGAGGCGATCGCCTGGGTGCTGGGCGCCGAGGGGGCGGGCATGCGCCGTCTGACGCGGGAGACCTGCGATATGCGGGTGCGCATTCCGATGCAGGGCGCGGTCGACAGCCTGAACGTCTCGGTCGCCGCGGGGGTGGTGCTGTTCGAGTCGTGCCGCCGCCGGGGCTTGCTTAGGACCTGAATTTCCCAATATAATCCGCAGCTTTCGCGCCGGCTTCGGCCTGCGCCCATCCTTGCCGCACCGCGCACGCATCGCGGGCGGCTCATCCCATAAGGAGCCCCATGCGACATTACGAGATCGTATTTATCGTCCACCCGGACCAGAGCGAGCAGGTGCCCGCGATGGTCGAGCGCTACAAGGGCGTGATCGGCGCGCGCCAGGGCGTCGTACACCGGCTGGAGGACTGGGGGCGGCGTCAGCTCGCTTTCCCGCTCGACAAGATCCACAAGGCGCACTACGTGATGATGAACATCGAGTGCGACGCCGAGACCGTCAGCGAGCTCGAGCATTCGTTCAAGTTCAGCGACGCGGTGCTGCGCCATCTGATCGTGAAGATGGCGCGCGCGGTGACCGCGCCGTCGCCGATGATGAAGGAAGAGAAAGCGAAGTCGCTGATGGAGCGCGGCGGCGAGGCGCAGTCGGCGGAGGCGGGCGCGGCGTCTGCCGCGCCGGCGGCCTGACGCCGGACGCCGACGCGGCCGCGGAGCGTACGAGCGGTACGGGCGGGTCGAACCGCGTACGGCTCGCCGGGCGTCTGATCGAGCGCGACGCCTTGCGCCAGACCCCGGCCGGCATCGACGTGATTGCGTTCCGCGTGCTGCATGAATCGCAGGCGATGGAAGCCGGTGGACAGCGCGAGGTGCGTGCCGAGGTGGACGCCGTGGCGTTCGAAGGCCAGGCGCGGCTGCTGGCGGGTTGCGGGCTCGATACGGCGCTCGCGGTCGAAGGATTCTTGTGCGCCAGGAGCCGGCGTTCGAAGCGGCTCGTGTTGCACGTGACGAAACTGGAATTTTCGGAAGGAGATTGAAGATGCCACCACCCAGAAGGGGCAAAGGCAAGGGCAAGGGCAAGGGTCGGCCGGGGCGCGAGCGCGGCCAGCGGGCGCTGTTTCGGCGCCGCAAGTTCTGTCGCTTCACCGCGGAAAAGGTCGAGTGGATCGACTACAAGGACCTCGACACCCTGCGCGATTTCATCAACGAGACCGGCAAGATCATTCCGGCGCGCATCACCGGGACTTCGGCCGGCTACCAGCGCCAGCTGTCGACGGCGATCAAGCGGGCGCGATTCCTTGCGCTGCTGCCGTACACCGATCTGCACTGAGGAGGCGCCATGCAGGTGATATTGATGGAGCGAGTCGCCAACCTCGGTAACCTCGGCGACGTCGTCAAGGTGAAGGACGGCTTCGCGCGCAACTTCCTGATCCCGCACGGCAAGGCCAAGCGGGCGACGCCCGAGAACCTCGCCGTGTTCGAATCGCGCCGCGCGGAGCTCGAGCGGACGCAGGCCGACGCGCTCGGCGCCGCGCAGGCACGCGCGACCCAGCTCGAAGGGTTGATGATCCAGATCACGCAGAAGGCCGGCGTCGACGGGCGGCTGTTCGGCTCGGTGACCAATTTCGACATCGTCGAAGCACTCGCCAAGCAGGGCATCGAGGTCGAGCGCGCGCAGGTGCGCATGCCGCAGGGTCCGCTCAAGCAGGTCGGCGATTTCCCGATCTCGATCGCGCTGCATACGGACGTGATCGCCACGATCACCGTGTCGGTGCTCGGCGAGAGCTGATTTATCGACAGCTTGACTACAGTTTAGTCACAGGTAATCCACAGGGGCCGCGCGAGCGGCCCTTGTTTTTCCGGGCGCTGCGGGTGATGATCGGGCGCATCCGGAAGCTGGAAACCCAATGGCGCTTGCACAGCATAATTCAGCCGTCACCCCTCATGCATCGCGCCAGGAGGCAAGCGATCCGCAGCTGCACGCGCTGAAGGTGCCGCCGCACTCGGTGGAGGCCGAGCAGTCCTTGCTCGGTGCGCTGTTGCTCGACAACCAGGCCTTCGATCGCGTCGCCGACCTGGTCGGCGCGGAGGACTTCTACCGCGATGATCACCGGCGCATCTGGCGCCACATCGCGCGCCTCATCGAGGCGGCCAAGCCGGCCGACGTGGTGACGGTGTCGGAGTCGATCGAGGCGAGCGAGGACAAGGACCGCACCGGCGGGCTCGCCTACCTGGCAGCGCTTGCGCAGAACACGCCCAGCGCGCTCAATATCCGGCGCTACGCCGAGCTAGTGCGCGAGCGCGCGGTGCAGCGCCGCCTTGCCCAGGTCGCCACCGAGATCGCGGAAAACGCGCTCAACCCGACCGGCAAGGACGTCGGCCAGCTGCTCGACGAGGCCGAAACCCGCATCCTTGAGATCGGCGAGGCCGGCGCGCACCATGGCAGCGGTCTGGAGGAGATCAAGCCGGTGCTCGCGCGCGTGCTCGAGCGCATCGATTTTCTCTATCATCGCGACAACCCGTCGGACGTCACCGGCATTCCGACCGGCTTCACCGATCTCGATTCGAAAACCGCGGGCCTGCAGCCGGGCGATCTGGTGATCGTCGCCGGCCGCCCGTCCATGGGCAAGACGGCGTTCGCGCTCAACATCGCCGAGCACGTCGCGCTGCACAACCTGCTGCCGGTCGCGGTCTTCAGCATGGAGATGGGCGCCTCGCAGCTCGCCACGCGGATGCTCGGCTCGATCGCGCGCGTCGACCAGCACAAGATGCGCACCGGACGGCTGAACGACCAGGAGTGGAGCGATCTGTCGGAGGCGATGGGGCGGCTGCACGACGCGCCGCTCTACATCGACGAGACCGCCGCGCTGAACGCGCTCGAGCTGCGCAGCCGGGCGCGGCGCCTGTGGCGCCAGTTTGGCGGCAAGCTCGGCCTGGTGGTGGTCGACTACCTGCAGCTCATGTCGTCGTCGAACCCGCGCGCCGGCGAAAACCGTGCGACGGAAATTTCAGAGATCTCGCGCTCGCTCAAGGCGCTCGCCAAAGAGCTCAACGTCCCGGTGGTCGCGCTCTCGCAGCTCTCGCGCGCGGTCGAGTCGCGCAACGACAAGCGGCCAATGATGTCGGATCTGCGCGAGTCCGGCGCGATCGAGCAGGACGCGGACGTCATCCTGTTCATCTACCGGGACGAGGTGTATTTCCCCGAGAAGCCGGAAGCCAAGGGACGCGCCGAGGTGATCATCGGCAAGCAGCGTAACGGGCCGATCGGCAAGGTCGACCTCACCTTCCTCGGGCAGCACACGCGGTTCGGCAATTTTGCCGAACCCGGGACGTTCTAGGCGCCGCGCGGACAGCGCCCATGCCCGATCCTGTCGTCGCCCAGTCTTCGCCCTATGCCGTCGAGCTCGCGCCCGGCGACTACTGGTGGTGCGCCTGCGGGCGCTCCAAGCGCCAGCCGTTCTGCGATGGCTCGCACAAGGGCAGCGAGTTCACGCCACATCGGTTCACGGTGAGCGAAGCGCAGAAGGTGTGGCTCTGCGGCTGCAAGCGCACGAGCGGCGCGCCCTATTGCGACGGCACGCACGCGAAGCTCTAGGGGCGCGCCGCGGCTAGCGTTTTACTGCGCGCCAGTGGCCCTGCCCGCCCGGGTCGCTGCGGTAGTCGCCTTCCATGCGGTCACCCGTCACCTGGCCGCTGAACGCGCGCCGCACGCCCTTGGCGTCGACATAGGCGAACCGGATGCGCGCGCCGCGCAGGCGCGCATCCCGCAGACCGGCGAGCGCCTCGCCGACATGCGCATAGCCTTTCAGCTTCTGGAATTCCTGCTCGAAGCCGACGTCGACCGGCTGCGTCGTGCTGCCGTCGAGCGCCAGCGTCCAGCGCCCGGCCACCTTTGCCGGCACCACCCAGAAGTACGCCCGCTTGCCGTCGAGCATCGACAGCTCGTCGGGTTCCCAATCCTCCATGTCGAAGGAGTGCGAGACGACCCGCGTGCCCGGCCGCATGGCGAGGATCTTGCGGCGCAGCCCGATGTTTAGGTCGGGCAGCAGATACAGCGCGACCACCGAGGCCTCGCTGAAGTCGACCTTGAAGAAATCGCCCTGCACGATGCTGACTTTGTCGGCGACGCCGGCCTTGCGTGCGTTCTCGCGTGACAGGGCGACCATGTCCGGGTTGAACTCGACCCCCATCGCGCGTGCGCCGAAGCGCTGCGCCGCCGTGATGATGATTCTGCCGTCGCCCGAGCCCAGGTCGACGACCAAGTCGCGTGACGTGGTCTGCGCCATCTGCAGCATGCGCTCGACCACTTTGTCGGGCGAGGGTACCCAGATCACGTCCTTGCCGGCCTGGCCGATGCTCGGCTCGTAAGGCTTCCTTTTGAGCGACTCGCTCGGCGGCGACTGGCCAATCGCATGCGCGGCGAGAGCGAGGAGCAGCGCCGCGAACGCAGCGCGCAGGCCGACAGCGTGCTTCATCGCCGGATCCGGGTGAACGCGGGAGCCGAAGCCTAGCAGAAATAACCCGCGCTGGACGCCGTCCCGTCGGCCTGTCTACAGAACCTCGGCCGCGTGATCGGCCAGCCGCGAACGCTCGCCGCGCGCCAACGTGACGTGGCCGGCATGCGGCCAGTCCTTCATGCGGTCGACGACGTAGGTCAGGCCCGAGCTGCCTTCGGTCAGGTACGGGGTATCGATCTGGGCGATGTTGCCCAGGCAGACGACCTTCGTCCCCGGCCCGGCGCGGGTGACCAGCGTTTTCATCTGCTTCGGCGTCAGGTTCTGCGCCTCGTCGATGATCAACCACTTGGTGATGAAGGTGCGTCCACGCATGAAATTGAGCGACTTGACCTTGATGCGTGCGCGCACCAAGTCGCGCGTCGCGGCCCGTCCCCATTCGCCGCCGGACTCGTCCGTGGTGTTGAGCACGTCCAGGTTGTCCTCGAGCGCGCCCATCCAGGGCTGCATCTTCTCCTCCTCGGTGCCGGGCAGGAAGCCGATGTCCTCGCCGATGGGCACGGTGACGCGCGTCATGATGATCTCGCTGTAGCGCTTGTCGTCGAGCACCTGGGTGAGGCCCGCGGCGAGCGCCATCAGCGTCTTGCCGGTGCCGGCCTGGCCGAGCAGGGTGATGAAGTCGATCGCCGGGTTCATCAGCAGGTTGAGCGCGAAGTTCT
>LJTQ01000206.1 GCA_001303445.1 Betaproteobacteria bacterium SG8_39
CGCCGCGCGCCGATTCGCGCGCCCGCTCGCCGCCCGCGCCCGGGCGCGCGGCCAACGCCTCAGGCTCAATGCCCAGATTGTCGAACACCCGTGCATCCGTCCTGCGGCGTGCCGCCGCACCCTTCGGGTCGAACTTGTCGAGCTCGCGCGTGACCGCGCGGTAGGCTTGCAGGTCGGCCTTGAACGCCGGGTCGGCAGAATCGAAGCCCGCAGACGCGCGCGCCAGCGTCATGCGTGAAAGCAGCTGCTCGCGCCGCTGCGCCATGAAGCGAATCACTTCGGCGACCTTCTCCGCCATCTCGTCCGCGGGCGTGCGGGTCTCCTTGCCGCCCGGCTTATCGCCGCCGACGACCTCGACCTTCGGCGCTGCCGCTTCGCGCGACTCGTCGCCGTACCAGGGCGGCGGATAGCTCGAATACTTGACGGTGCCGGTCTGCGGATCGCGCCAGCGGTACAGCTCGGCGAGCGCGCTCGGCGCAAGCCCTGCGAGCACAACGGCGAGCACGCCGACGACCGGGACGATGCGCATAGCGACAGCCTACTGCAAATCAGCCGGTCGACGCGAGGCAGCAGGCCCCATGGCCCGTTCGCGCGTGCGCCCGGCCAGGTTCACGCCGTCGGCAGCCGGTAGTCGGAAAACGTTTGGCGCAGCGTAAGCTTCGAGAGCTTGCCGGTCGCGGTGTGCGGCAGCTCTTCGACGAACACCACGTCGTCGGGCATCCACCACTTCGCGATCTTGCCCTCGAAGAACTTCAGCAACTCCTCCCGGCTGACGTCCTGGCCCGGCTTCTTGATGGCAACCACGATGGGACGCTCGTCCCACTTCGGATGCTGGATGCCGATCACCGCAGCCTCGGCGATGGCCGGATGGCCGACCGCGATGTTCTCCAGATCGATCGAGCTGATCCACTCGCCGCCCGACTTGATCACGTCTTTGGAGCGATCGGTGATCTGCATGTAGCCGTCCGCGTCGATGGTCGCGACATCGCCCGTCGGGAACCAGCCGTCGATCAGCGGGTCGCCGCCCTCGCCCTTGAGGTAGCCCGCGGCGATCCACGGCCCCTTGACCAGCAGGTTGCCGAAGCGCTTGCCGTCCCAGGGCAGCTCCTTGCCCTCCTCATCGACGATCTTCATCTCGACGCCGAAGATGCCGCGCCCCTGCTTGGCCTGCACGGCGTAGCGCGCCTCCTTGTCGAGCTTGGCCTGCTTCGCCTTGAGCGTACCGACGGTCCCGAGCGGACTCATCTCGGTCATGCCCCAGGCGTGGAACACCGTGACGCCGTAGTCGTCCTGGAAGCTGCGGATCATCGCCGGCGGACAGGCCGATCCGCCGATCACGGTGCGGTTCAGCGTCGAGAAGCGCACTTTGTTGGCGGAAAGATGCTGCAGCAGCATGAGCCACACCGTCGGCACGCCCGCCGAAAGCGTCACCTGCTCCTGCTCGATCAGGTCGTAGACGCTCTTGCCGTCGAGGTGCGGACCGGGAAACACCATTTTTGCGCCGACCATGGTGCAGGTGTAGGGCAGGCTCCAGGCGTTGGCGTGGAACATCGGCACGACCGGGAGCACCGAGTCGTACGCCGAAAGATTGAGCGCGTCGGGCAGCGCCGCGCCGTAGGCGTGCAAGACCGTCGAGCGGTTGCTGTAGAGCACGCCTTTCGGGTTGCCGGTCGTTCCGGAGGTGTAGCACAGCGCCGCCGCGGTGTGCTCGTCGAACGTCGGCCACTCGTACCCGTCGTCCTGCTGCGCCATGAGGTCCTCGTAGCACAGCAGCTTGGGAATCGCGGACTTCGCCGGCATGTGCGCGCGGTCGGTCATCAGCACGTAGTGCTTCACGGTCTTCAGCTGCGGCGCGAGCTTCTCGACCAGCGGCAGGAAGGTGAGATCGAAGAAGAGCGCCGTGTTCTCGGCATGGTTCGAGATGTAGACGATCTGGTCCGGAAACAGCCGCGGGTTGATGGTGTTGATCACCGCGCCCATGCCCGAGATGGCGTAGTAGAGCTCGTAGTGCCGGTAGCCGTTCCAGGCGAGCGTGCCGATGCGGTCCCCGGCCTTCAGGCCGAGCCCCTGCACGACCTTCGCCAGCCTGCGCGCGCGCGCATGGGCGTCCCGGTACGTGTAACGGTGAATGTCGCCTTCGACCGTTTTCGAGACGATCTCGGTGTCGCCATGGTTGCGGTCGGCAAAGCGGATCAGATCGCTGATCAGCAGCGGCGTGTCCATCATCAGGCCGTGCATCGGTGTCTCCTTCGGAGTTCTCGGACCCTGTCCTGTACGCCGGTACGCCTTCGGCGGCATCCGGGGCGACCGAAGTTACCCGCGGCCCTATGCAGTGTCAACGCGGCGGCGCCCGGCTTTGGCGGTGACGTTCCGCTATTCCTGCGCGACGCTCCGCGGCAGGTCATTCCCGGTAAAATCGACCTCCCCTCCGGGCGCATCCGACGCCCAGCCAAAAACTGCCGGAGACCCTCGCATGAGCGACGCTGCAGCCTATTCCGTCCGCGACGGCATCGCCGTCATCACCCTGAACAATCCGCCGGTCAACGGTCTGGGCAGCGTGCTGCGCCCGGGCATCATGGACGGCATCAAGAAGGCCGACGCCGACGCCGCGGTAAAGGCCCTCGTCATCATCGGCTCGACCAAGGCCTTCTCCGGCGGCGCCGACATCCGCGAGTTCAACACGCCGAAGATGAACGTGCCGCCCTCGCTGCCCGAGATCAACGATGCGCAGGACGCGTTCAGCAAGCCGATGGTCGCGGCCATCGGCGGTTTTGCGCTCGGCGGCGGGCTCGAGCTCGCGCTCGGCTGCCATTACCGCGTCGCGGCGCCGAAGAGCCAGCTCGGCCTGCCGGAAGTGAAGCTCGGTCTGCTGCCCGGCTCGGGCGGCACGCAGCGCCTGCCGCGCGTGGTGGGCGCGGCGCAAGCCATCGCGATGATGACCACCGGAAACGCCATTCCCGCGGAGAAGGCCGTATCGCTCGGCCTGGTCGACGAGATCGTGCAGGGCGATCTGCTCGAAGGCGCGCTCGCGTTCGCCAAGAAGCTCGTCGCCGGAGGCAAGGGCCCGCGCCGCATCCGCGACATGACGGTCAAGGTCGACGGCGAGCCGAAGGCGTTCTTCGAGAAGGCGCGCGCCGATGTCGGCAAGGCGTCGCGCGGCTTTCCGGCGCCGCTCGAAATTGTCGCCTGCGTAGAAGCCGCCGTCGCGAAGCCGTTCGACGAAGGCCGCGCCGAGGAGCGCAAGCGCTTCCAGTCCCTGGTGGAAGGGACCGAATCGAAAGCGCTGCGCCACATGTTCTTCTCCGAGCGGCAGACGACGAAGATCCCGGACGTCCCCGAGGACACGCCGGCGCGCCCGATCAAGAGCGCCGCGGTCATCGGCGCCGGAACGATGGGCGGCGGCATCTCGATGAGCTTCGTCAATGCGGGCATTCCGGTGACCGTCATCGAAACCCAGCAGGCCGCGCTCGACCGCGGCATGGCGACCATCAAGAAGAACTACGCCAATACCGTGTCCAAAGGCCGCCTCGCGCAGGCCGACATGGACACGCGCATGGCGCTGCTCACGCCCTCGCTCAAGCTGGAGGACGCCAAGGCCGCGGATATCGTGATCGAGGCGGTGTTCGAGCGCATGGACGTGAAGCAGGCGCTGTTCAAGAAGCTCGATGCCATCGCGAAGCCGGGCGCGATTCTCGCCACCAACACCTCGACGCTCGATGTCGACGCCATCGCGGCCGCGACCAAGCGTCCGCAGGACGTGATCGGCACGCACTTTTTCTCGCCGGCCAACGTCATGCGCCTGCTCGAGGTGGTGCGCGGCAAGAAGACGGCGAAGGACGTGCTCGCCACGACCATGAAACTGGGCAAGACGATCCGCAAGCTGCCGGTGGTCTCCGGGGTCTGCGACGGCTTCATCGGCAACCGCATGATCGAGAAGTATGGCCAGCAGAGCCTGTTCCTGCTTGACGAGGGCTGCTCGCCCGCGCAGGTCGATGCCGCGGCCAAGCGCTGGGGCCTGGCGATGGGCCCGTTCACCATGGGCGACATGGCCGGACTCGACATCGGCTGGGAAATCCGCAAGCGGCGCTACCAGGAGCGGCCGAACTTCGTCTACTCGAAGGTCGGCGACCGCATCTGCGAGGCCGGCCGCTACGGACAGAAGACCGGCAAGGGCTGGTACGCGTACGAGGCGGGTAACCGCACGCCGATTCCCGATCCCGAGGCCGACGCGATCATCGAGGCCTACCGCAAGGAGATCGGCGTCAAGTCGCGCAAGATTTCTGACGAGGAGATCGTCGAGCGCCTGATCTACGCGCTGGTCAACGAGGCCGCGGTCATCCTCCAGGAGGGGATCGCGCTGCGTGCCTCCGACATCGACATGGTCTATCTCACCGGCTACGGCTTTCCGGCCTACCGCGGCGGACCGATGTTCTATGCGAGCACGGTCGGCCTCGACAAGGTCGTCGCCGCGATCAAGCGCTTTCAGAAGGGCTACCAGGGCGACGTGTGGAAGCTCGCGCCGCTGCTCGAAAAGCTCGCCGCCGAAGGCAAGACGTTCTCCGATTACGACACAGGCAAGAAGTAGGCACATTCCTTAAACGAGGAGGATTCCATGACCGACGCAGTCATCGTTTCAACCGCGCGCACGCCGCTGTGCAAGAGCTGGCGCGGCGCGCTCAACATGACGCATGGCGCCAAGATGGGCGCGCATGCGGTGAAGGCGGCGCTCGAGCGTGCCAAGGTGCACGAGGAAGAGATCGAAGACGTCATCATGGGCTGCGCCACGCCCGAGGGCGCAACCGGTGGCAACATCGCCCGTCAGATCGCGGTACGCGCCGGCCTGCCGGTCACCGTATCGGGCATGACGGTCAACCGCTTTTGCTCCTCGGGCCTGCAGGCCATCGCGCTTGCGGCGCAGCGCATTCTCGCCGGCGAGAACGGCGTGTACGTCGCCGGCGGCGTCGAATCGATCTCGCTGGTGCAGAACGAAGCCAACAAACACCACTACCAGGACGAATGGCTGCACCGGCACAAGCCCGAGATCTACTGGCCGATGCTGCAGACCGCGGAGTTCGTCGCGAAAAAATACAACATCTCGCGCGAGGCGCAGGACCGCTACGGGGTCGAGAGCCAGCTGCGCGCGGCGAAGGCGCGCGCCGAGGGCAGGACCAAGGACGAAATCGTCCCGATCACCACCAAGATGAAGGTCATCGACAAGAACACCAGCCAGGAGGCGATGAAGGAGGTCACGGCCGAGTTCGACGAGGGCATTCGGCCGGACACGAACTACGAAGGTGTGTCGCAGATCAAGCCGGCGATCGAGGGCGGCGTGATTGCGGCCGGCAATGCGAGCCAGTTTTCCGACGGCGCTTCGGCCTGCGTCGTGATGAGCGACAGCGAGGCTGCGCGA
>LJTQ01000207.1 GCA_001303445.1 Betaproteobacteria bacterium SG8_39
GTGGATTGACGCCCTACCTTCGCTCCACCCACCACATCATCACCACCGCGGCGCCAAAGAACATGAGGCTTGGCGCCGCGGCGGCCGCGACCGGCAGCCAGTTCTGCAGCAGACCGACGTGGGCGAACAGGCTGTTGAGCATGTGGAAGAACACGCCGAGCATGATGCCGAGGAATACCTTGACGCCGACCATTCCTGCACGCGTGTGCATGTAGGCGAACGGCAGCGCGAGCGCCAGCATGACCAGTGCGGCCACGGGGTAGAGCAGCTTTTTCCACATGGCGATCGCGTAGCGCTCGGTCTTCTGGTGATTTTCCTCGAGGTGCTCGATATAGCGGTACAGGCGCCATGCCGACATGCGCTCGGGGCGCACGATCAGGAGATCGAGCAACCCCGGATCGACCGCGGAGCGCCATTCGCCCTTTGCCAGCCGCTCGACACGCGGCCCCTCGGGCGTGAAATCGGTGCGCGACACGTCGCTCAGCGCCCAGCGTCCGTCGCCGCGGTATTCGGCCTCGCGCACCACGCTGATTGAACGCAGGCGGTACGCCGCGTCGAGCTCGTAGATGTAAACGTCGTTCACCTTGTTCGACTGCCGAGCGCGCCGTATGTTGACGAAGGCGTTCTCGTCCTTGAGCCATATTCCGGAACCCAGTCCCTGGGCGATGAGCGAGCTCATCGCGCGCATGCGCAGCTTCTCCGCCGCGGTTTCCCCGGCCGGCGCGATCCATTCGCCGATCGCGAGCGTGAGGACGGCGAAGACGACCCCGACCTTGAGCAGCAGGCGTCCGGCCAGCCCCGGTGACATGCCCGCGGCCCGCATCACGGTGAATTCAGAGTTGCCCGCGAGCTGGGCGAGCGCGTACAGCGCGCCGATCAGGACGGCAATGGGGAGCAGCTCGTAGGCATGCGTCGGCGTCGACAGCAGGACGTAGCCCAGCATCTGGGGCAGCTGGTAAGCACCCCGGCCGAGATCGCGCAACTCGGCCACCACGTCGAAGAACGCGAACAACGCCAGAAAACCGAGCAGCACGAAGCCGACGCCCGCGTAGATCTGGCGTGCGACGTAACGGTCGAGCGTGGACCCGGTCATCCGCGTGAGAGGCGCAGGCGAATCAGGAACGGGTTCGTGCGATACGCGAACATCGCCAGCAGCAGCAACAGCATCACACCGTGCACGACCCACACGCCGATCCCGAAGTCGAGCCGATCCTGGGCGATGCGCGCCTTTACGAGAATCATCAGATTCCAGTAGGTAATCCATATGAGCAGCGCAAAGACCAGGTTGACGAGGCGCGGCGCACGCGCGTTCACGAAGCTGAGCGGGATCGCCAGCAGCGCCAGCAGCAGCGCCGACACCGGGATGGCAATACGCCACATGAGCTCGCCGCGGAAGGCGTTCGTGAAAACGGTGACGAGCGTCGCCGTGGACGCGTTGCGCGCGGTCACCTCCGGCGCCTCGCGCGCCTTTCGCAGAACGCGCAAGGCATAGCGCTCGAACTCGGTCACCCGGTAGGCCACGCTGCCGGGCTCGCCCTCGTAGCGCCGACCGTCCTCCAGAACGATGAACCGGTCGCCGTTTTCCGCAGTCATCAGCCGACCGCTGCGGCTGATCATCAGCCCCTGGCGCCCCTGCTGGACCGAGCTGATGAACACGTTGCGCACGCGGCTTGCGTCGTCAGCGACCGACTCGACGAAAAACACCCGTTCCCGGTTCTTCGACTCACCGAACACGCCCGGCGTCACGCGCGAGACATCGTCACGCTCCTCGACTTGCGCGGCATATTGCTCGCCCTTGTCGGCCGCCCATGGAGACACCAGCAGCGCGAGCACCGTGATCAGCGCCACGATCGGAAGCGCGTACGCACACACCGGCTTCAGCCACGCCGTCAACGACTGCCCCGAGCCGAGCCAGATCACCATCTCTGAGTCTCGATAGCAGCGAACCAGCGTCATCAGCACCGCGATGAACAGCGTGACCGACAGCAACAGCGGCAGCGCATAAAGCGTAAAGAAGCCGAGAAACGCGACCACCGCGTCCGAGGGAATCGACCCGCCCGCCGCCTGGCCGAGCAGCCGAACGAGCTGGACCGTCAGCGTGATCGCAAGCAGCGCGAGAAACACCCCGACCGAAACGTTCGCGAATTCCCGGATCAGCGCGCGCTGAAAGATCATCTTGTTATCGAGGCTCCCCCCGCCCTGCAGCGCGACCGCAAATCATGCGATCATTCGCCCGGTCCGCAACAGTACAACAGGTCCGGTACCCAGTACCCGGAACTTCGTACCTTAGTACCCTAGTACGATCGCGGCCCGCGGCGCCCGAGACCCCATCGGCTTCGCGACGCCGTCCAAGACGGGAGAGTGCTGTGCAATTTAGCATACGGGCGCTTGCGCCCGAACGCGCCAAGACCGCCTGCCTGGTCCTCGGCGTATTCAAGGGAAAGACGCCGGCGCAGGGCGAACTGACGCCCGCGGCGCGGCGCGTCGACCGTGCCGCGCACGGCGCGCTGCGCGCCGTGCTGGCGCAGGGTGATCTGTCCGGGCGCGCCGGCTCCACCACGCTGCTGCGGCAGCCCCACGGTCTCGCCGCCGAGCGCGTGCTGCTCGTCGGGCTCGGCGACAAGGACGAGTTCAAGGAAAGCAGCTACCGCGAGGTGATCCGCGGCGTGGCCACTGCGCTGAAGGACCTCGGCGTGCGCGAGGCGACCCTCTACCTCATCGGCCACAAGCTGCCGTCGCGCGACCTCGCGTGGAACGTGCGTCAGGCCACGCTCGGGCTGCGCGAGGCGGTCTACGTGTTCGACCAGCTCAAGACCCAGAAGAAAAGTCCGCCGCCGGCGCTCGCGGAAGTCACACTCGCCCTCCCCAGCGGCAGCGTGCCGCCCCCCGCAAGCCGCGCGCTGCGCGAGGCGGTCGCGACCGCCGAGGGTGCCGCGCTCGCCAAGACGCTCGGCAACCTGCCTTCGAACATCTGCACGCCGACCTATCTGGCAAACGAGGCGAAAAAGCTCGCGCGCCAGTTCAAGCTGCGCCATGAAGTGCTGGAGCGACGCGATATGGAGCGTCTCGGCATGGGGGCGCTGGTCTCGGTCACCAAGGGCTCGCACCAGCCGCCGAAGCTGATCGTGCTGCACTACAACGGCGGCGCGAAAGCGAAGAAGCCCGTGGTGCTCGTCGGCAAGGGCGTCACCTTCGACACCGGCGGCATCTCGCTCAAGCCGGGCGCGGAGATGGACGAGATGAAGTACGACATGTCCGGTGCCGCCAGCGTACTCGGCGCGATGCGTGCCCTGGCGGGCATGAAGGCGCCGGTGAACGTCATCGCGATCGTACCGGCGGTCGAGAACATGCCGGGCGGCGGCGCCTCCAAGCCCGGAGACGTGGTGACGACCCTCTCGGGGCAGACGGTCGAGATCCTCAACACCGACGCCGAAGGACGGCTCATTCTGTGCGACGCCCTGACCTATGCGGAACGCTACGCGCCCGAAGCGATCATCGACGTCGCCACGCTCACCGGTGCCTGTGTGATCGCGCTCGGCCACGTGGTGAGCGGACTGTATGCAAACGACGCCAAGCTCGCCGATGCGCTCGTGGCGGCGGGCGACGACGCCTGGGATCGCGTCTGGCAGATGCCGCTCTGGGAGGACTATCAGGAGCAGCTGCGCTCGAACTTCGCCGACATGGCGAACATCGGCGGGCGGCCTGCGGGCAGCGTGACCGCGGCCTGCTTTCTCGCGCGTTTCGTGCGCAAGCAGCGCTGGGCGCACCTCGATATCGCGGGAACCGCGTACAAGAGCGGTCGTGAAAAAGGATCGACCGGCCGACCGGTGCCCCTGCTGGTGCGCTTCGTTCTGCGCCATGCCGGGGGCCGCGCGGGCTAAGGCAAGCGCTCGGCAGCGGTGACCGCGTGACGACGATCGACTTCTACTTCAACGCCCCGGATCGGCTCCAGGTGGCCTGCCGGCTCGCCGGCAAGGCGCATGCGCAGCGCAAGCGGCTACTCATCTATGCGCCGCAGGCCGACACTGCGCAAGGCATCGACCGCCTGCTGTGGACCTGGCCCGCGACCGGCTTCGTACCACATTGCTTCGCACACGATGCACTTGCGCAGGAAACGCCGGTGCTGATCGCGAGCGATGCGCTCATCCCCGAGGCGGGCGAGCTGTTGCTCAACCTGGACGAGCGCTGCCCGCCGCATTTCGAGCGCTTCGAACGCCTGCTGGAGGTCGTCGGCCAGGACGACGATGCGCGCCGCGAGGGACGCGAGCGTTACCGCTACTATCGCGACCGAGGCTACCCGATCCGCAACCACGATCTCACGGCACGGGAGAAAACAGGTGGCGAATGAGAGCGACCGCAAGCCGGTCAATCCGCTGATCCGCCAGGTCGATACGCTGCTGCGCAGCCAGGATACCGAAACCGAGGTGCCGGTGCTCACCGAAGTGGTGGACGGCGCCGCGGCGCGCGAGGCGATGCTCGATCCGGTCCTGCTCGAGGCGCTCGCCCGCCAGCTCGAACGCGCGGTGCTCGATCACTTCGGCCCCGAGTTCACCCGACTGGTCGAGGAGCGGCTCGCGCGTTCGCTGAGCGCTCGGCTCGAGCAGTCGGTCGCCGAACTGCGCGACGCGCTCATCGCGGGCCTCGACCAGATGGCGCGCGAGGCCGTGTCGAGCGCGATCGCCAACACCTTCGGCACCGAGGTCCCGTCGGGCGAAAGCGCAGCCGACGCCGCCGCGCACGCCGCGCCCGCGAAGCGAACCTGAGCAGCCTGCGCTCGGTCCGCTCAGTATAATTTTGCTCTGGCGCGCCGGATCCGGGCTCGATCGGCCGGGTTCGCGCGCCATCGTCGTTCTCGAACCATGACCCTGCCGAAGAGCTTCGAACCCGCTGCTGTCGAGGCGCGCTGGTATGCGCACTGGGAGCGCGCCGGCTATTTCGCCGCAGGACGGGATCCGGCGCGGCCCGCGTTCTGCATCCAGCTACCGCCGCCGAACGTCACCGGCCTGCTGCACATGGGCCACGCCTTCAACCAGACGATCATGGACGCGCTCACGCGCTACCACCGCATGCGTGGCGACAACGCGCTGTGGCTGCCGGGTACGGATCATGCGGGCATCGCGACGCAGATCGTGGTCGAGCGGCAACTCGAACAGACAGGCAGCTCGCGCGAGGCGCTGGGCCGCGAGCGCTTCATCGAAAAGGTCTGGGAATGGAAGGCCCACTCGGGCTCCACCATCACCCAGCAGATGCGCCGGCTCGGCGATTCCTGCGACTGGACGCGCGAATACTTCACGATGGACGACACGCTCTCGCCAGTCGTGATCGAGACCTTCGTGCGGCTGTACGAGCAGGGCCTGATCTATCGCGGCAAGCGCCTGGTCAACTGGGATCCGGTGCTGCTGACCGCGGGAAGATGGCCACCTGTGGCACATCCGCTACCCGCTCGCCGACGGCTCGGGTCATCTCACCGTGGCCACCACACGCCCCGAAACGATGCTCGGCGATACCGCGGTGATGGTGCACCCGGAAGACGAACGCTACCGCGCGCTGATCGGCAAGCAGGTCGTCCTGCCCCTCACCGACCGCAGCATCCCCGTCATCGCGGACGACTACGTCGACCGTGAGTTCGGCACCGGCTGCGTCAAGGTCACGCCAGCGCACGACTTCAACGACTGGCAGGTCGGCCAGCGCCACGGACTCGAGAGCATCAACGTGCTCACGCTGGACGCGTGCATCAACGACAACGGACCCGCCGCCTACCGCGGGCTGGACCGTTACGAGGCGCGTGACCGCATCGTGCATGACCTCAAGACCGCCGGACTGCTCGACTCGGTCAAGCCGCACCGCATGGTGGTGCCGCGCTGCGGGCGCACCGGCGCGGTGGTCGAGCCGATGCTCACGGACCAGTGGTTCGTCGCCATGTCGCAACCCGGCGGACCGGA
>LJTQ01000208.1:0-5402 GCA_001303445.1 Betaproteobacteria bacterium SG8_39
ACGCGCCCCGAGCCGGTGGCGGTGCGGGTCGCGACGGTCGAGAGCGGTCGCGTCGAGACCACGGTCGCCAACACCCGTGCCGGCTCGGTATCGGCCTGCCGCCGCGCCAAGCTCGCCCCGCCGCTGGGCGGGCGCATCGAGAAACTCGCCGTGAAGGAGGGCGACCGCGTCAAGGCCGGCCAGACGCTGCTCGAGCTGTGGAACGAGGACCTGGTGGCGCGCGAGCTGGTGTCGACCGAGGCGCTGCACGCCTCGCGCATGCGCGTGCAGGAGGCCTGTGCGCTGGCCGACATCGCGATCCGCGCCGCGGCGCGCGCGCGCCAGCTGCGCGACAAGGGCTTCGTCTCGGAGGAGAGCGTCGACCGGGCGAACAACGAGGCCAAGGCCAAGCGCGCGGCCTGCGACTCGGCGCGCGCCCAGGTCGACCAGGCCCAGGCCCAGCTGCGTGCCTCGCGCGCCGACACCACGCGCACCGTGCTGCGTGCGCCGTTCGACGGCATCGTCGCCGAGGTCAACGGCGAGCTCGGCGAGTACCTGACGCCGTCGCCGCCCGGCATCCCGACGCTGCCGGCGGTCGACCTGATCGACGATTCCTGTCTCTACGTCTCGGCGCCGATCGACGAGGTCGATGGCGCGCGGCTCAAGGTTGGCATGGCGGCGCGCATCACGCTCGATGCCTACCGCGGCCAGCATTTCGCCGGACGCCTGCGGCGCATCGCGCCCTACGTGCTGGCGATCGAGAAGCAGGCGCGCACCGTCGAGGTGGAGGTCGAGTTCGACGATCCGGGCGAGGCGCGTCACCTGCTGGTCGGCTACAGCGCCGACGTCGAGATCATCGTCGAGCGGCACGATGACGTGCTGCGCGTTCCGACGCGCGCGCTGCTGCCCGGCAACCGCGTGCTGCGGCTCGGCGCGGACGGACGGCTCGAGGCGCGCGGCGTCGAGCCCGGCCTGTCGAACTGGGAGTTCACCGAGGTGAAGGCAGGCCTCGCGGGCGGCGACCGCATCGTCACGTCGCTCGAGCGCGCCGGCGTGCAGCCCGGCGCGTACGCGGTCGTCGAGCAGGCGCCCCCCAAATAGCCGGCCGCGAATGATCCGCCTGCAGGGCATCGAGCGCGTGTTCCGCGTCGGCGAGGAGGCGGTCCACGCGCTGCGCGGCGTCGACCTGGAAATCGAGGCGGGCGAGTACCTCTCGATCATGGGGCCCTCGGGCTCGGGCAAGTCGACGCTGCTCAACATCATCGGCCTGCTCGACCGGCCGAGCGCCGGGCGCTACGCGCTCGACGCGCGCGACGTCACCGGCCTGTCGGACGACGACCAGGCGCGCGTGCGGCGCGAGAAGATCGGCTTCGTGTTCCAGTTCTTCCACCTCGTGCCGCGCCTCACGGCGGCGCAGAACGTCGAGCTGCCGATGATGCTCGCCGGCATCGCGCCGGCCGAGCGTGCAAAGCGCCTCGCGCAGCTGCTGGGCGACTACGGGCTTTCCGACCGCGCCGGGCACCGGCCCGACCAGCTCTCGGGCGGCCAGTGCCAGCGCGTCGCGATCGCGCGCGCCATGGCGATGCAGCCGAGCGTGCTGCTCGCCGACGAGCCCACCGGCAACCTCGACCGGCACACCGGGCAGGACGTGATGGCGGTGCTCGAGGCGGTGCACCACGCCGGCGGCACGCTGCTCGTGGTGACGCACGACCCCGAGATCGGCGCGCGGGCGCACCGCCGCCTGCGCATGGTCGACGGCGCGATCGCCGCCGACGAGCGGAGTTGACGGTGCGTGCCGCCGATCTGGTGCAGTTCGCCTGGCGGGTGGTCGGCGGCTACCGCACGCGCACTGCGCTCATCCTCCTCGCCATGGGCATCGGCGTCGCCGCGGTGATCGCGGTGAGCTCGATCGGCGAGGGTGCGCGGCTGTACATCGTCAACCAGTTCGGCTCGCTCGGCACGCACCTGGTGATCGTGCTGCCCGGGCGCAGCGAAACAGCGGGCGCGATGCCCGGCGTCCTCATCGGCCGCACGCCGCGCGACCTGACGATCGAAGACGCCCTCGCGCTCAAGCGCAGCGCCGCGGTGCGGCGCCTCGCGCCGCTGATCGTCGGCGCGGGCGACATCCGTGCGGGCGCGCTGAGCCGCGAGGCGCCGGTGCTCGGCTCGACCGCGGCGCTGATGGACATCCGCCACATGACGCTGTCGCAGGGCGGCTTCCTGCCGGAGGGCGATCCGCGCCTCAGCCAGCCGGTGTGCGTGGTCGGCGCCAAGCTCGCCACGGAGCTGTTCGGCACGCGGCCCGCGCTGGGCGAGTGGCTGCGCATCGGCGACTGGCGCTTTCGCATCGTCGGCGTGCTCGCCGCGCAGGGCCAGTCGCTCGGCTTCAACACCGACGAGATCGTCATCGTGCCGCTCGCCGCGGCGCAGGCGCTGTTCGACACCGAGTCGCTGTTCCGCATCCTGGTCGAGGCGAAGAGCCGCGAGGACATTTCCGTGGCCAAGGCCGACGTCGAGGAAATCCTGCGCGAGCGCCACGAGGGCAAGCGCGACGTGACCGTGATCACGCAGGACGCGGTGCTGGCGACCTTCGATCGCATCCTGCGCGCCCTGACGCTCGCCGTCGGCGGGCTGGCGGCGATCAGCCTCGCGGTGGCGGGCATCCTGATCATGAACGTGATGCTCATCGCGGTGACGCAGCGGCGCAGCGAGATCGGCCTGCTGCGCGCGCTCGGCGCGACCGGGCAGCAGATCCGGCTCGCATTCTTCACCGAGGCGGTGCTGCTCGCGCTCGGCGGCGCCGGCTGCGGCCTCGCCGTGGGCAAGCTCGGCCAGCTCGCGATCGCGCAGCTCTATCCCAACATCCCATTCACGCCGCCCTGGTGGGCGCTGGTCGCCGCGCCGACAACGGCGATCGTGACCTCGGTGGTGTTCTCGGTCCTGCCGGCGCGGCGCGCGGCACGCCTCGACCCGGTGCAGGCGCTCTCCAAGCGATAACGGTCTGACACGCGCAATGTACCTCGCCGATTTCGTCCGTTTTACCGTCGCCTCGCTCGCCGCGCACCGGCTGCGCACCGCGCTCACTGCGCTCGGCATTGCGGTCGGCATCGCCGCGGTGATGCTGCTCACCGCGATCGGCGAGGGCCTGCACCGCTTCGTCATCGCCGAGTTCACCCAGTTCGGCACCAACATCGTCACCGTGACGCCCGGCACCATCACGACGCACGGCGCCTCGCTGGGCGCGGTCAACACCGCGCGGCCGCTGTCGATCGACGATGCGCTGGCGCTCGAGCGTGCGCGGCACGTCAAGGTCGTCGACCCGCTGGTGCAGGGCAACGCCGAGGTCGAGGTCCTCGGCCGCAGCCGCCGTGTCACGCTGTACGGCGTGGGCGCCGATTTCGCCGCCGCGCTCAGCATGCGCGTGGCGAGCGGCGAGTTCCTGCCGCACGAGGATCCGCGCGCGCCGCGCGCCTTCGCCGTGCTCGGCTCGAAGGTGGCGCAGGAGCTGTACGGTGCCGAGAACCCGCTCGGCAGCCGCCTGCGCGTCGGCGGCGAGCGCTATCGCGTGGTCGGCGTGATGGAATCGAAGGGTCAGGTGCTCGGCTTCGACCTGGATGACACGGTGTACATCCCGGTGGCGCGCGCAATCGACATGTTCAACCGCGAAAGCCTGATGGAGATCCACGTCGTCTACGAGCCGACCGCGCCGCTCGCCGAGGTCGAGGCCGAAATCCGCCGCATCCTGGTCGCGCGCCACGGCGCCGAGGATTTCACGCTCACGCCGCAGGAAAAGATGCTCGAGGTGTTCGACACGGTGCTCACTGCGATCACCTTTGCGGTGAGCGCGATCGGCGCCATCTCGCTGCTGGTCGGGGGGGTGGGCATTCTCACCATCCTGACCATCGCGGTGGCCGAGCGCACTGCCGAGATCGGGCTGTTGCGCGCGATCGGCGCGACGCAGCGCGCGGTGCTGCTGCTGTTTCTCGGCGAGGCGGCGCTGCTCGCCGCGCTCGGCGGCGCCGCCGGCCTCGCGCTCGGCTGGGGGCTCGCCTTCGGCCTCAGGCTCGCGCTGCCTGCGCTGCCGGTGCACGCCGGCTGGTTCTATGCGCTTGCCGCCGAAGGCGTCGCGGTCGCGGTGGGGCTCCTCGCCGGCGTGCTGCCGGCGCGGCGCGCGGCGCGCCTCGACCCGCTCGAAGCGCTGCGCGGCGAATAGCCCTCGTTCGCCTGGCGGATCGTGGATTGTGAATCGCGGGCTGCGGCCGGCGGCGCAGGCGCGATAGACTGCGGCGCTTCGCGATCACTGCAGGAATCAGGGGTGACAATCAAGCTCTGGGATCTGACCGGCGCCGAGGACGACCGGCGCTTCTCGCCGCACTGCTGGCGCATCAAGATGGCGCTGCGCCACAAGGGGCTCGAGGTCGAGGAAATTCCCTGGCACTTCACCGAGAAGGAGGCCATCAAGGCATCCGGCCAGGGCGCGGTGCCGGTGATCGAGGACCAGGGCCAGACGCTGTACGACAGCTGGACCATCGCCAACTATCTTGATGAGGCCTACCCCGACCGGCCGCTGCTGTTCTCGGGCGAGGAGGCGAAGACCCTGACCTTCTTCCTCAAGCACTGGATCGAGCGCAGCCTGCACGGTCCGTTCTTCCGCCTCATCGTGCTCGACATCGAGAAGCAGCTGCACGAAAAGGACAAGGCCTACTATCGCAGCTCGCGCGAAAAGCGCCTCGGCATGACGCTGGAGGCCTTCGCGGGCGACCCCGAGCAGAGGCGCGCTGCGCTGCGCGCGGCGCTCGACCCGCTGCGCCCGGTGCTGGCGGAAACCGCGTTCCTCTCCGGGCGCGCGCCGGGCTTTGCCGACTACCTGCTGATCGCCGAATTCCAGTGGGCGCGGGCGGTGTCGCCGGTGAAGCTGCTCGAGGCGGATGATCCGATCGCCGCCTGGCGCGAGCGGGTGATGGATCTGTTCGGCGGCTACGCGAGGAGCGCGGTGGGATATCCTGTTTGAGCGCGGTCCGGATTGGATTCAGCTTTGTCTCCGCATGCTCCCAGGGTTCAAAAGGCGAACCCGTGGAACATGCGGAGATCGGGAAAAACCTTTTGAGGCTTCAGGATGATTGATCTCTATTACTGGACGACGCCCAACGGGCACAAGATCACGATCTTTCTCGAGGAAGCCGGGGTCGAGTACAAGATCATCCCGGTCAACATCAGCAAGGGCGACCAGTTCAAGCCCGAGTTCCTCGCGATCTCGCCCAACAACCGGATGCCGGCGATCGTCGACCATGCTCCGGCCGGCGGCGGCGCGCCGGTGTCGGTGTTCGAGTCGGGCGCGATCCTGCTGTATCTCGCCGAGAAGACGCGCAGGTTCATTGCGGCGGACCTGCGCGGGCGGGTGGAGGTGCTGCAGTGGCTGATGT
>LJTQ01000208.1:5419-7628 GCA_001303445.1 Betaproteobacteria bacterium SG8_39
ATGGGCGGGCTGGGGCCGATGCTGGGGCAGAACCATCACTTCAATCTGTATGCGCCGGAGAAGATTCCGTACGCGATCGACCGTTACGTGAACGAGACGGCGCGCCTCTACCAGGTGCTCGACAACCGCCTCGCGGACCGGGAATTCATCGCCGGGCCGTACTCGATCGCCGACATGGCCTGCTATCCCTGGATCGTGCCCTGGAAGCGCCAGCAGCAGGACATCGAGAAGTTCCCGCACCTCAAGCGCTGGTTCGAGGCGATCCGCGCGCGGCCGGCGGTGGTGAAAGCCTACGAGATCTCGAAGTCGGTGAACACGCAGCGGGTGGTCGATGCGGAGGCGATGAAGCTGCTGTTCGGCCAGACCGCGGAGACGGTGAAGCGCAAGTCCGCCTAGGCACGCGGTAAACTCGCGCTTTGTCGTCGACCTTCAGAGCCCAGTCATCTCAGCGCACAGCCCAATGAAGGAGCCGGGCCGGTGAACGCGCCGCACGCGCAGCGCGCGGCGGACGCAAGCGCGCTGCGTGTCCACCAGGAGCCGTACTACTGTCCGGTGCGCGACGAAGTGCCGCTGTTCGAGGCGGCCTACCGCAACCGGGTGCCGGTGCTGCTCAAGGGGCCGACCGGCTGCGGCAAGACGCGCTTCATGGAGGCGATGGCCTTTCGGCTCGGACGCCCGCTGGTGACGGTGTCCTGTCATGACGATCTCACCGCGGCCGACCTGGTGGGGCGCTTCCTGGTCACCGCCAACGAGACGGTGTGGGTCGACGGGCCGATGACGCACGCGGTGCGCCTCGGCGCGCTGCTCTACCTCGACGAGATCGTCGAGGCGCGCAAGGACACGACTGTGGTGATCCACCCGCTGGCCGATGACCGGCGCGCGCTGTTCATCGAAAAAAAGGGCGAAGTGCTGCACGCGCCGCCGGAATTCCTGCTGGCGATCTCGTACAACCCCGGCTACCAGAGCGTGCTCAAGGAGCTCAAGCAGTCGCCCCGCCAGCGCTTCATCGCGATCGACTTCGACTACCCGGCGGCCGAGATCGAGGCGGGCATCGTCGCCCATGAAAGCGGCGTCGATGCGCCGACCGCCGAAAAGCTGGTGCGCCTGGCGCACATGACGCGCAACCTGAAGGGCAACGGCCTCGACGAGGGCGCCTCGACGCGCCTGCTGGTGCACGCCGGCAAGCTGATCGCGCAGGGCATCGCGCCGCGCAGCGCCTGCGAGGGCGCGATCGCGCATGCACTGACCGACGAGCGCGAGATGCTCGCTGCGGTGCAGGAGCTGGTCAGCGCGGTGTTCTGAATGCGGAAGTACGGCGCGCGCTCGCGCGCCTGATTTCCGACCCCTCGCACCCCTGATGCAACCGGCCGTGCGGCGGCTTGCCGCCGGGCCCGCGCACCCCTGCCTGAGCATCAATATAAGTGAATACTTATATTATTTGATGCAGCGCAATATAAGCCGATTCTTGGGCGCTATCCTGACTTCAAAAGAAGCTTTTAGGAACATCTAAAAACATGAAATCAGGAGGTAAATCATCATGTTAAAGATCATTGGCGGATTCTTCGGCGGCCTCGTGCTGAGCGGCCTGCTGGCCTGGCAGCTCGGCGGCAGCCTGATGTTCAACGAGACCCCCAGCCCCTTCGGCATGGAAGAGACGGTGGCCCGCATCCAGGCCAACGTACAGGCCACCGGCAACGGCTGGACCCTGTCCGGACTGCGCAATCCGGCGCGCGCGGTTGCGGCCGCCGGCGGCAACGTGCTGCCGGTCATGATGGTCGAGGCCTGCAGCACCAAGTACTCCAAGCCGATCCTCAAGCAGGACCAGACCCGCATGCTGTCGATCCTCATGCCTTGCAAGATCTCGGTCTACAAGAAGGAGGACGGCAAGGTCTACATCGGCACCATGAACGCCGGGCTGATGGGCCAGATGTTCGGCCCGCTGGTCGGCGAGATCATGGGCGAGGTCGCGAAGGACCAGAAGAAGTTCCTCAGCTTCGATCCATCCACGCCTGCGCCGCCGATGATCACCGCGCCCGCGGGCGGCGGTGGTGCGGGCGGCGGCGCGGAAGGCACCGGCTGCTGAGTCGCGAATCGGCAACGCGAAACAAAGGGAAGCTCGTCATGCGCAAGAACACACTCGCCATCGCGGCGGCGCTGGGGCTCATCGCGGGCGCGGCGCTCGCCGCCCCCGCGGCCGAGAAGCCCGCGG
>LJTQ01000209.1 GCA_001303445.1 Betaproteobacteria bacterium SG8_39
CCCCGCCACTATTAAGAACAAGCAGCCTGCACGTTCTGCTGAATAGATAAGGAGTCGGACTCATGCCTACCTTCGTCTATATGACAAGGTGCGATGGATGCGGACATTGTGTCGACATCTGTCCCTCGGACATCATGCACATCGATAAGACCTATCGCCGGGCCTACAACATCGAGCCCAACATGTGCTGGGAGTGCTACTCCTGCGTCAAGGCCTGCCCGCAGCATGCGATCGACGTGCGCGGATACGCCGACTTTGCCCCGCTGGGCCACAGCGTTCGCGTCCACCGCGACGAGCAGAAGGGCACGATCGCCTGGCGGATCAAGTTCCGCAACGGTACGGAAAAGAACTTCCTGTCGCCCATCACCACCAAGCCCTGGGGGCAGGCCATCCCCAAGCTCGCGGAGGTTCCCGGACCCAGCAAGGACATGCGCGACGGCGAGCTCCTGTACAACGAGCCAAAATTTATCCGCATGGATGACGGCGGCTTGCATACGCTTCAGTCCGCCGGTCTCAAGATGACGAAAGGCGTGGTCTACTAATGGCTTACAAAACGATTGTCGAAGACGGCATCGACATCCTGGTCGTCGGTGCAGGCCTTGGCGGCACCGGTGCCGCCTGGGAGGCGAGATTCTGGGGGCAGAACAAGAAGATCGTCATCGCCGAGAAGGCCAATATCGATCGCTCCGGTGCGGTCGCCCAGGGTCTGTACGCGATCAACTGCTACATGGGCACCCGCTGGGGCGAGAACAACCCGGAAGACCATGTCCGCTACGCGCGCATCGACCTGATGGGTCTGGTGCGGGAAGACCTGCTGTTCGACATGGCGCGTCACGTTGACTCCACCGTGCACCAGTTCGAAGAGTGGGGCCTGCCCATCATGAAGGACCCGAAAACCGGGCGCTATCTGCGTGAAGGGCGATGGCAGATCATGATTCACGGCGAGTCCTACAAGCCCATCGTGGCCGAGGCCGCCCGGAAATCCGCGGACAAGATCTTCAACCGCATCTGCGTCACCCACCTGCTGATGGACGACGGCAAGCAGAACCGGATTGCCGGTGCCGTCGGCTTCAACGTCCGCACGGGCGACTACCACGTCTTCAAGGCCAAGACCGTGATCTGCGGGGCGGGCGGTGCCTCCAACATCTTCAAGCCGCGTTCAGTGGGCGAAGGCTCCGGCCGTACCTGGTATGCGCCTTGGTCGTCCGCGTCCGCCTACGGGCTGATGATCGATGCCGGCGCCAAGATGACGCAGATGGAAAACCGCATCGTGCTGGCGCGCTTCAAGGACGGCTACGGTCCGGTCGGCGCCTACTTTTTGCACCTCAAGACCTATACGCAAAACGGTCTCGGCGAAGAGTACGAATCGAAGTGGTTCCCCGAGCTGCAGAAGATGGTCGGCAAGGAATATCTCGATCCCGAGGCGTCGCACCTGACCCATCGGCCGATCCCGACCTGTCTGCGCAACCATGCATTGATCAGCGAGGTCAATGCCGGCCGCGGCCCGATTCACATGGTGACCATGCGCGCCTTCCAGGATCCGCATCTGGAGGAGGTCGGCTGGGAAAACTTCCTCGGCATGACCGTCGGCCAGGCGGTTCTGTGGGCCGCCACCGATGTGGATCCCAAGAACGAGAATCCCGAGCTGACCACCTCCGAGCCCTACGTCATGGGCTCCCATGCGACCGGCTCGGGCGCCTGGTGCTCGGGTCCCGAGGACGTTTCCCCGCCCGAGTATTTCTGGGGCTACAACCGCATGACGACGATCGACGGGCTGTTCGGCGCCGGGGACGCGGTCGGCGGCACGCCGCACGCCTTCTCGTCCGGCTCGTTCACCGAAGGCCGTCTCGCCGCGAAGGCCGCCTGCAAGTACATCGACGACGGCAAGGCCGAAGGCATTGTCGTATCCGAAGAGCAGATCAACCGCCGCAGGAAAGAGATCTACAAGCCCCTGGAGCATTACAAGGTCTACCGCAATGCGATCGTGGCGGGCGATGTCAACCCGCACTACATCAATCCCAAGCAGGGCCTGGACCGTCTGCAGAAGCTGATGGACGAGTATTGCGCCGGGATGAGCGTCAACTACATGACCAACGAGAAGCTCCTGAACATCGGTCTCAAGAAGCTCGCGATCATGGAGGAAGACCTCGAGAGCCTGGCCGCAAAGGACATTCACGAGTTGCTGCGCGCCTGGGAATTGAAGCACCGCCATCGCGCGGCCGAGTGCGTCACGCAGCACACGCTGTTCCGCAAGGAGACCCGTTGGCCGGGCTACTACTACCGAGGCGACGCCATGAAGGTGGACGACGCAAACTGGCACGTGCTGACGGTTTCGCGTCGCGATCCGAAAACCGGTGAGTACACGATGGAGAAGGCGCCCTGTTATCACCTGGTCGGGGAAGGCGAGTAGCAGGATCCGCGGGCAGACGCTTGCGGTGACCCGCTGCCCGGCCCAGGAGCGTTCGGTATGTCCTCTGTACTAAGCCCCCTGAAGCCCGTCTCCTCCGCTCGCGGAGAGCCACGCGTGAACATCATCGAAAAAACGGACGAGGAGATTCTGGCCATCGCCGATCCCCTCTGGCGCGACCTCGTGAAAAATTCCAACGAGGGCAAGTACGGAGAGTTCGCCAAGAATTTTTCCAGCGCCCTGGCGCTTGCCATCAATCAGGTCGTGGCGGGCCACCAGTTTGCGAACAGCGAACTGGCGAGAAATCTGTCCGAGGATTTCGACGCGCTCGGCATCATCCGCCGGGGCGAGCACGTGACGGTTCTTTACCGCCAGCGCAGCACGAAGAAGGAAGGTGAATGGCTCGGCCGGCTCGTCCTCGGCTACGAGGAGGGGAAAGTCAGGATCTTCGGCGCATCCATCTTCTGAGCAACGGGTTCGGATCTGACGTGAGCGAAACCATCCGGGACGGCAAGTTCGTCGAACTCACCTACAAGGTGATCGACAGGAAGACGGGGCACGTCCTCACCCGCGTCGAGTTTCCGCTGGGTTACGTTCACGGGCACAACGAAATCCTGGCCCCGTCCGTCCATAGGGCGCTCGAGGGCAGGTCCGCCGGCGACGTCATCGAGGTGCCGATCGATGGCAACCAGATCTTCGGCCCCAGAGACGATTCGCTGGTCTTTACCGATCGCATCGAGAACGTTCCCGAGACGTATCGGCAACTCGGCACCTCCATCCTCATGGAGAACGACAGGGGGCAGACCCGCAGCTTTCTCGTGACGCGCATCGACGACGAGACGCTGACGGTCGATGGCAACAATCCGCTTTGCGGCAGAGAGGTTGTCTTTATGCTCGAGATACTGACGGTGCGTGACGCAACCGATGAAGAGACGCGAGCGGGTCAGACGGTCATGGCGGGCGCGGATATCGACCCGTCACTCATGCGGCCGGTTTGATCGGCGGCGTTGCGGTCTTGAATGGCATCGGGCAGATTCCGGCTTCAGTGACGTGTACCTGCAATCCTGACTTCACGGCGAAAAGGTGACTTATGAGCGAGCAAAAACCCACCCCCACCAAAGTTCCTGACGGCCATACGCGCTTCGTGACGACGCGTCAGATGCCGCCGAACGAAAAGGGCTTTGTCGGCTACGAAACCGTCTGGGAACCGTTCCAGAAGGAAGCCGAATACGAGACGCCGAAACAGCCGTAGGCATCATGCGCTAGCCCAGCGTCGTCGCAGGCAGAACCCAAGACCCCCGTCCGGGAAACCGGGCGGGGGCTTTTTTTCGCCTGCCTCCGCTAACGCGCGACGAAATGGCGCGGCGCTGCGCCGGCCCGGTGCTGCGCCCACATGTGTTCGTAGGCGCGCTCCAGGCAGCGCGTGAAGTCCTCGGTGCGAAACAGCGGCTGCGTGAGCCGGTTGGCCTCGAGCCGCGCGCGCAGCGCCGCCAGGCGCGCCGGGTCGCGCGCCAGCTCGATCGCCAGGCGCTCGTAGTCTTCGAGGCGGCCGACCACCAGCTCGGGCAGGCCGATGGCCTTGAGCAGGCTCGCGCCGACGCGCCCGGCGAAGGCCTCCGATGACCAGCTGAGCAGCGGCACCCCGGCCCACAGCGCGTCGCTGTCGGTGGTGTGGCCGTTGTAGTGGTGGGTGTCGAGGAACAGGTCGGCGAGGCGCTGGCGCGCGAGGTGATCGGCGCGCCGTGCCCAGCGCGCGAATACCAGGCGCGCGGGGTCGACGCCCTGCGCCGCGGCGGCGGCGCGCAGGTTCGCTTCGGCCTCCGGGTTGCTGGCGAACAGCCACAGCACCGCATCCGGCACCGCGCCGAGGATGCGCATCCAGGCGCCGAACACCTCGCGCTCGATCTTGAAGGTCTGGTTGAAGCAGCAGAAGACGAAGCCGCGCGGCGGCAGGCCCTGCGCGTCGCGCGTCGGGGTCTGCGCGGCGGTCGGCTGGCAGTCGTCGTTCACCTGGTAGCTCGCGGGCATGTGCACCACCGCCTCGCGGATCGAACCGAGCTCCGCCTCGGGCGCGACCACGGCGTCGGCGATGGTGTAGTCGATGAAATCCGCCTGCAGCGGGCCGGGGTAGCCGAGGTAGCTGACCTGCAGCGGCGCGGGGCGCAGAGCGAGCACCTCGCTGCGCGCGCCGCCGGTGTAGCCGGTGAGATCCACCAGGATCTCGATGCCGTCGTCGGCGATGCGCTGCGCGAGCGCCGCGGCCGGCAGACGCTCGGCGTCGACGAAATGCTCGAAGGCGGCACGCAACCGCTGGCGGTGATCGCTGCCGTCGTCGCCGGCGAGCGAGTAGGCGGTGATCTCGAAGCGCGCCCGGTCGTGGCGCTCGAACAGCCCCGCGGCAAGCTGCCCCACCGGGTGGTTGCGCAGATCGGCAGACAGGTAAGCGAGGCGCCGCCGTGTCCCCGCCGCCGGCGCCGACCTGCGCTGTGGTGCCGGCAGTTTTGCGGCGCGCGTGGCGAGGCGCCGCGCGTACTGGCTCGCGATGGCGTGGCGCATCGCAACCGGCAGCGGCAGGCGCAGCGCGATCCAGGGGTGCACGCGGCGCGTCCAGCGTTCCACCGGTTCCTGCTGGGCGTGCTGCAGCAGTTGCGCCAGCGCCGCGTCGACGCGGTCCCAGTCGCAGATGTCGAGCAATGGCTTGTAGAGACGCGACTGCGCCTCGAGGTCGTCGGGCGTGAGCGCGGCGGCGGCCTCGAATTGGGTCACCGCCTGCGTCATCTGCTTGGCGCGCAACAGCGCGTCGCCGAGCGCCACGCGGTAGCGCACCTCGGTGGGGCGCGCCTCGACCGCCTGGCGCAGGGCCTCGAGGCCTTCGTCGAGACGGGTTTGCGCCACCAGTACCGAGCCCAGGCCGAAAAGCGTCGCGTCGAGATCGCGGCCACGCTTCAGCGCCGCGCGAAAGGCGCGTTCCG
>LJTQ01000031.1 GCA_001303445.1 Betaproteobacteria bacterium SG8_39
TTTCCGCTCCAGCTTCGACTACACGCTGGGCGGGGTGGTGACCGGGCTGGTCGTCATCGGCGGCTGGTGGGTGAGCGGCTCGCTCGGCCATATCGCCGAGCACCCCGAGACGCTGCAGGAGGCGTTCATCGCCACCAACACCGGCCGCATGGAGTCGTTCTCGTTCGTCGCACCGGCGGCGTTCGGGCTCGAGTACCTGATGCTGTGGACCGATACGACCAAGATCATCACCTACGGCATCGCCTCGGCGGCGGGCGTCGTCGCGGGCTCGGCCGCCTACGCGCTCGCCACCAAGCAGTTCCACTGGGAGGGCTTCATCAACGCCGAGGACACCGCCAACCACATGATCGGCGGCATCCTGATGGGCTTCGGCGGCATCACGGCGCTGGGCTGCACCGTGGGGCAGGGGATCACCGGATTCTCGACCCTCGCGCTGGGCTCGATCATCACCTTCGTCGCCATCATCGCGGGCGCCGCGGCGACGATGAAGTGGCAGTACTGGCGCATGATGCGCGAGGCTTAGCGCGTCGCGTTGCGCGGCCCGGCCCGAACCCTTAAAATCTCGCCCTTTCCTCCGGGTCGTTAGCTCAGCTGGTAGAGCAGCGGACTTTTAATCCGTTGGTCGGGAGTTCGAATCTCCCACGACCTACCAAACACACAGGGCCTTAGCGCGAGCTAGGGCCTTTTTGTTTGCGCCGGCCCCCGGCGCGAGCGAGCGACGCGCCGGCTTCGAGCCGCTGCACCGGCAGGTCGAGGCGGCGGATCGTCTCCGCGAGCTTCGCGACGGCCGCCGGGCGGGCGAAGCCCTTGCGCCAGGCGAGCGCGACGCGCCGCATCGGCACCGGCGGCGCGAAATCGATGACCTTGACCAGCGGGTTGGCATAGCGCGCGGTCAGCGCGCTCGCCGGCAGCACGCTGATTCCGGCGCCCGAGGCGACCATGCTGCGCAAGGTCTCGAGCGAGTTGCCCTGCCGGCCGGGCGGCGGCGGGCGCGTGAATTCACGGCAGGCATCGAGCACCTGGTCGCGCAGGCAGTGGCCGACCGGGAGCAGCAGCAGCTGGGCCGCATCCAGTTCGTCGGCGGCGATCGATTTGCGCCTGGCGAAGGCATGGCCGCGGGGCACGACGACCTTGAACGGCTCGTCGTACAGGGCCTGCGTGAGGATGCCGCTCTCCTCGTAGGGCAGCGCCAGCACGACGATATCGAGCGTCCCGGCCTTGAGCAGCCCGTCGAGCGCCGCGGTCGTGCTTTCTTCGATGTCGAGCGGCATCTCGGGCGCGCTGCGATGCAGGGCGCCGACCAGGTCCGGAAGCAGGTAGGGCGCGATGGTGTGGATGACGCCGAGGCGCAGCGTGCCCTTGAGCGGGTTGCGGCCCTGCTGCGCGACCGTCTTCACCTGCGCCGCCTCGTCGAGCGCACGTCGCGCCTGCTGGATCACTTCTTCGCCCGCGGCGGTGATGCGGGCGCCGTGCTTGCCGCGCTCGAACAGCTTCACTCCCAGCTCGTCCTCGAGCTTCGCCACCGACGCGGACAGGCTCGGCTGGCTGACGTGGCAGCGCTCGGCGGCGCGGCCGAAGTGGCGCGTCTCGGCGACCGCGACGATGTAGCGCAGTTCAGTCAGGGTCATCGGTTATTCATAGGATGCACCTATGGTTTGCATGCTAACAAAGTATTGGCCGCTGCGTGCGGGCGTCCGTAGATTGGGGTCATCGCGTTCAACCAAACCACGGAGTCAGCCATGCAGAATCAGGAAGGCAAGAAAGTCCCGCAGGTCACGTTTCGCACGCGGGTGAACAACGACTGGGCGAGCGTCTCAACCGACGACCTCTTCAAGGGCAAGACGGTGGTGGTGTTCTCGCTGCCGGGCGCGTTCACCCCGACCTGCTCGTCCACGCACCTGCCGCGCTACAACGAGCTCGCGCCGGCGTTCCGCGCCAGCGGCGTCGATGCGATCGTCTGCGTGTCGGTCAACGACCCGTTCGTCATGAGCGAGTGGGCCAGGGACCAGGAGGCCGACCAGGTGACGCTGCTGCCGGACGGCAACGGCGAGTTCACCGAAAAGATGGGCATGCTGGTCGACAAGGCCGACCTCGGCTTCGGCAAGCGCTCCTGGCGCTACTCGATGCTGGTGAAGGACGGCGTGGTCGCGAAGATGTTCATCGAGCCGCAGAAGCCGGGCGATCCCTTCGAGGTATCCGATGCCGACACGATGCTCGCCCACATCAACCCGCAGGCGAAGAAGCCCGATCAGGTGGCGATCCTGACGCGCGAGGGCTGCAGCTACTGCGCCAAGGCGAAGGCGCTGCTCGAAGACCTCGGCTACGAGTACGCCGAAATCCCGCTCGAGCACCGCACGCGCAGCCGCGCGGTCGGTGCCATCACCGGCCAGGGCACGGTGCCGCAGCTGTTCATCAACGGCACCCACATCGGCGGCTGGGACGCGCTCGAGCGCTGGGCGAAGAAGGCGGCCTAGCCGGGCGAGGACGCCGGGCTGCAGCCGCGGCCCGGCGGCATCCGCAACCCTAAGAGAAGGAGGATTGACCATGGATACCGGAATCTCCGCCAAGCACCGCGCGTCGATCGCCAACGGGCTTTCCCGCGTGCTGGCCGACACCTATGTGCTCTACCTGAAGACGCACAACTTTCACTGGAACGTCGAAGGCCCGATGTTCCAGACGCTGCACCAGATGTTCATGGACCAGTACACGGAAGCCTGGAACGCGATCGATCCGATCGCCGAGCGCATCCGTGCGCTCGGGCATTACGCGCCCGGCAGCTATCGGCAGTTCGCCAAGCTTGCCTCGATCAAGGAGAGCGAGGGCGTGCCCAAGGCCGGCAAGATGGTGCGCGAGCTGATCGCAGGGCAGGAGGCGGTGGCGCGCACCGCGCGTGCGGCGCTGCCGCTTGCCGAGCGGGCCAACGACCAGCCGACGCTCGATCTGCTGACGCAGCGCCTCAACAGCCACGAGAAGAACGCCTGGATGCTGCGCGCGCTGCTGAAGAAATAGGCGCATTCGACCCGGCCGGCCTCCCGCCCAAGCAATTACAATCGCGGCCACGGAAGTGACCGTAGCGCCGGTGGCGTTCCACCGGGCTCAACTTGGGAGGAGAAGTCATGAATCACGTGCTCAAAACCTGCGTTGCCGCCGTCGCCGCCTGCGCCGCGTTCGGCGCGCAGGCCGCCGACGTCACGATGCGCCTGAGCCACCAGTTCCCGCCGGCGCATCATTCGGCGAAGAACATGGATCAGTTCGCCGCCGACGTGAAGGCGCTTTCGGGCGGCAAGGTCGAAGTGCAGATCTTCGGCGCCGCACAGCTGTTCAAGCCGAACCAGCATCACGCCGCGGTCGCCGGCGGCAAGATCGAGTCGGCGATCATGCTCAACTTCCAGTGGGGCGGCGCGATCCCGGAGATGAGCGTGACGCTGATTCCCTACCTCATGTCGCGCGTCGAGTTGATGAAGAAGTTCGTCGGCTCCGACGCGGCGAAGCTGCTCGACGCGAAGATGGAGGCGAAGGGCGTGAAGAACCTCGCCTGGCTGGTCGACGCCAACGACGGCATCTTCACCTCCGCCAAGCATCCGCTGATCAAGCCCGAGGACTTCAAGGGCGTGAAGATCCGCGGCCTGAACAAGCTGTTTGACGCCGGCCTCGCGGGGATGGGTGCCTCGCCCACGCCGATGCCCGGCTCCGAGGTCTACCAGGCGCTGCAGACCGGCGTCATCGACGCCGGTTTCACCGGCGTGCAGGCGGCGAACAGCCGGCGCTTCTACGAGGTGCAGAAGTACGGCGTCGCGTCGTCGATCATCCTGGCCTACGACGTGCTCGTGGTGAACCCGGACTGGTGGGCGAAGCTTTCGCCGGAGGCCCGCAAGGCCATCGAGGAGGCGGTGAAGAAGGCCGAGGCGCGCGCCATGCCGAAGAGCGACGAAATTCCCGCCGAGCGCATTACGGTGCTGCGGGAAAAGGGCATGAACGTCACGGTGCTCACGCCCGCGCAGGAGAAGGTGATGGCCGATGCCATGCAGCCGGCGGTGATCAAGGCCTTCGAAGCCTCCGGCCCGGATGCGGTCAAGCTGATCGAGATGCTGAAGAAGTTCTAAGCGGCGCGTCGTGAACGACGCGTCGCCGTCCGCCGGCGAGCCGCGCGGCGCGATTGCGCGGCTGGCCCGGGCGATCGGCTGGATCAATGGGATCGCCGTCGGGCTCTCGGCGGCGGGCATCCTCGTCTCGCTCGGGCTGATCGCCTGGGCGGTGGTGATGCGCTATGTCTTCAACCGCCCGCCGGTGTGGACCGACGAGGTGGTCGGCTTCATGCTGGTGGGGATCGTCATGCTCGCCGCGGCGCAGTCGCTGCGTCGCGGCGAGCACATCGGCGTTGACATCCTGGTCGCGCGGCTCGGGCCGCGCGGACGCTTCTGGGCGCAGCTCTGGTCGTCGCTCTCGGTGCTGGTCGTCTCGGTCATCTTCATCGTCAACGGCTGGCGCACGGCGATGTTCGCGCGCCAGCTGGGCATCCTCACCGAAGGCAATCTCGAGATCCCGGTCTACTGGCTCCAGCTCTTCCTGCCGCTGGGCGGCCTGATGATGCTGCTTGTCTCGCTCGAGGCCATCGCCCGCCTGCTGGCCGGTGCGCCGTCGCTCGCGTCGCAGGCGCAGCGCAGCGAGGAGGCGGATTGACCGTTGCGCTGATCCTCGCCGGCCTCGTGCTGCTGCTGTTCACGGGGCTGCCGATCTTCGCCGGTCTGGCGCTGTTCGGCGGCGCGCTGCTGGTCGCGACCCAGGGCGGTCTCGGCTCGATCAGCGAGGTGATCTTCGGCGAGCTGAACCGCTACCTGCTGGTGGCGATTCCGCTGTTCGCCTTCATGGCGCACGTCATGATCCGCGGCAAGATCGTCGACGATCTCTACGACACCGCGTACACGCTGACGCGACACCTGCCGGGCGGCGTGGCGATCGCCACGGTCGCCGCCTGCACCATCTTTGCCGCGATTTCAGGCTCGAGCGTCGCGACGGCGCTGACGATCGGCTCGGTGGCGATTCCGCAGATGATCCGCTTCGGCTACGAGCCGAAGGCGGCCTACGGCGTGGTCGCCGCGGGCGGCACGCTCGGCATCCTGATCCCGCCTTCCGGCCCGATGGTGCTCTACGGCGTGGTCGCAGAAACCTCGATCGGCGGCCTGTTCATGGCCGGGCTGCTGCCGGGGCTGCTGATGGCGGGCATCTTCGTCGCCTGGTGCATGCTCTCCACCCAGCTCAGCCCGCGGGCGACGCGGCGCGAGCCGCGTGCCTCGATCGGCGAGGCGGCGGTCGCGGTGCGCAAGTCGCTGTGGGCCCTGTCGCTCCCGGTTTTCGTCCTGGGCGGCATGTATGCCGGTGTCTTCACCGCGACCGAGGCGGCCGCGGCGGGCGCGATGCTGGCGCTGATCGTCGCCGGCATCGTCTACCGCAGCATTGGCTGGCGCGACATCTGGGACTCGGCGCTCGACGCGAGCCACACCTCCGCGATGCTGTTCATGATCCTCGCGGGCGCGTCGGTGCTCGGCTTCGTGCTGACCAAGCTGCGCATCCCGCATCAGATCGTCGAATTGGTGGTGTCGATGAATATCGGCGTGGCCGGATTCCTGATTGCGATGATGGTGCTCATCGTCGTGCTCGGCATGTTCCTCGAGTCGATCGCGATCATCCTGATCACCACGCCGGTGATCCTGCCGGTGATGGCGCATCTGGAGATCAACCCGATCTGGTACGGCGTGCTGCTGACCATCAACCTCGAGCTCGCCATGATCACGCCGCCGGTGGGGATGAATCTGTTCACCATCAAGGCGGTAACGCGGGCACCGATCGCGGAGATCATCCGCGGCTCCCTGCCCTACGCGCTGCTGATGATCCTGTGCCTGGCGCTGGTCATGATCTGGCCGCAGATTGCGCTCTGGCTGCCCGGGACGATGCTCAACATCCGTTCCTAGGCGCTAGGACACAACGCGCGGTCGTTCGCCGGGTGTTCGCAGCTGCGCCGGGTATTCAGGGCGAATATCGAAGCGCAACAGGCGGTGCGCCGCGCGCAGCGCCGCCTCCGCCGCGGCGGGGTCGTCGCCGCGCGAGAAGATGAAGCCGAGATAGCTCGAGCCCTCGGGCGGCGGCGCGACGAGGTGGCCCGGTTCGGCCGAAAGGGTCACGTCGCTGATACCGGGGAGCGCGCGTGCGGCCTCGAGTCCTGATACGCCGTGGACCACACCGCGGCGCGGAATCGGAATCATCATGACACCGGCGGCGCCGGCCTTGCGCTCGAGCGCGATCGGTTCGCCAAGCGCCTGGCGCAGGATAAGCGCTTCCAGGCTCTGGCCGAGCAGGTGAGTCAGCGTACGCCCGCACAGTCCCCCGATCGAGCGCGCGGCGACTTCGAGGAACCAGGTGCCCCGTTCGTTGATTCGCAGTTCGGCGTGCACCGGCCCTTCGCGCAGTCCCGCACGTTGGCAGATGCGCGCCGTGTCCTCGCGCACACGGTCCTGCACGGCGGCCGGCAGTCGCGATGGCGTGACGTAAAGCGTTTCCTCGAAATACGGCCCGTCGAGCGGGTCGGGCTTGTCGAACAGCGCGAGCGTGGTCAGCGCCCCGTTCTGCAGCATGCCTTCGAGCGCGAACTCGCGCCCGGGGATGAAGTTCTCGACGACCAGGCCGAGCGCGGCGGCGTCGCGGTCGGCGCGCGCCTGGATCGCGCGCACCCGACGCACGGCGTGCGCGAAGGCCTCGGCATTGTCGGCGCGGATCACACCGCGGCTTGCCGACAGGCGCCGCGCCTTCACCACCACCGGAAACTCGAGCTGCGGCAGCAGCGCGTCGGCGTCGGCTTGGCTCGGCAGGGCGTGGAACGCCGGGCAGGGCAGGCCGTGTTCCTGGAGAAGCCTGCGAAACGCCAGCTTGTCGCGCAGCCTGCGTACGGCCTGCCGAGCGTTGCCCGGCAGGCCATAGCGGGCGCAGAGCAGGGCGGCGAGCTCGAGCCCGGCATCGTCGACCGCGAGCACCGCATCCGGCGCGCGGTCGAGCTCGCGCGCGATGGTGTCCGCCGCCTGTTCGGGGCGATCGAAATGCAGCGCCATGATGGGCGCCATGCCCCAGGCGGGCGCCAGCTGGTGACAGTAGTTGGCCGCGGTGACGATTTCGACGTCGAGCGCCTGCGCGGCGGCGAGAAAGTCCTTGTTGCGGTAGCCGGTGGTCGGCAGCAGCAGCAGCGCGCGCTTCATGGACGGCGCTCAGAACGACTGCAGTTGCTGCGCGGTCGGCTCGGCGCAGCAGTACCAGGGCTCCGACAGGCGCGGGATCGACGTGCCGAGGTGTTCGGGCAGCGCGGGCGCGCTGCGACCGGCGGCCGCATGCGCCATGCGCCAGACCGCGGCGAAGGCGTCGCGCCGCGCACGCTTCTCGGTTTCGCTGCGCGCCACCAGGTCCTGCAGGTTGCGCTGCAGCTGGTCGACGCGCGGATCGGCATGCTGCCAGGGGTAACCGAGCAGCGCCGGGTCGAACGGCATCAGCCCGTCCTTGAAGCCGGGCAGCGCGAGCAGCCAGGAGCCCTCGGGAACGAGCAGCCGGATCGTGAGCTGCACCGGCGGCACGCTTTCGACCAGCCGCAGCTGCACCAGCCGCTCGAGCAGCGCGAGGTAGCCCTCGAGTGTCGTCCAGGGCGTGAACGCGACGAAGGTCGGCGCCAGCGCGATGCCGGCGGCGCGCGTCAGCGCCACCGCGCGATCGAAGTCCGCGCTGTCGTGGTTCTTGTCGAGCAGGCGGAGGATCTCGTCGTCGACCGCTTCCACCGCGGAGGTCAGGAACAGGCAGCCGCTCGCGCGCAGCTCGGGCAGCAGCGCGGCATGGTCGATCAGGTGCTGGATCTTGATCGTCGCGTCGAACGTGACCTCGGGAAACGCCGCGTGCAGGGCGCGCGCCAGGCGCAGGCCGTGGGTCGGGCCGTTGAGGAAGTCCGGGTCGCCGAACGAAATGTGCCGCGCACCGTCCTCGACCTGCTGCCGGATGTCTTGCAGCACGACGTCCACGGGCACGGCACGAAACGTTCCCTGGTACACCGGTACCACCGGGCAGTGCCGGCACAGATGCTTGCAGCCGCGGCTGCCCTCGGCGAAGCCGGCGACGCGAGTCGATCCGTCGGGCAGCACCAGGTGCGCGTAGCGCGCGAGCTTCGGCAGCACGCTGCGGTCGGGCACCGTGAAGCGCAGCCTGCGCGCCTGCGTGGACGGCTCGCCCTGCGCGCTCGGTGGCGCATCACCGCGCAGCCGCCGGCAAAGAGACACCAGCGCCGCCTCCGGCTCGCCATCGAGCACGCTGTCGACGCCGAGGCTGCGCAGCAGCGCAGCGTTCATCGGCGCATAGAGCCCGTACGCGCACAGCCGCGCCTGCGGCGCGAGCTGGCGGATGCGGGGCAGTGCCTCGATCGCGATGCGGGTCGCGGTGTGCATGCCGAGATAGATCGCCACCAGCCGCGCATCCCGCAGGATGTCCGGGTCAAGCTTCTCGAGCGACAAGTCCAGGCCGCGTACGGCGAAGCCCGCGCGCTTGAGCAACGCGGCCGGCTCGGCGAGGGCGAACGGCTGCCGCCCCAGCTCGTAGGGGTTGATGAGGACGACGTTGAAGGACGCGGCTACTTCGATCTCGGCCGCTGCGCAAAGGGGGCCGGGCCCTGCTCGCGGCTCGCGCCCGCTGCTGCCACGCGACTGAGGTACTGCTGCCACATCGCCTCCTGGTTCAGGCCGTACTGGTACAGGAGGTCCCATGAGTAGATTCCGGTGTCGTGTCCATCGGAGAAGACGAGCTGGATCGCGTAGGTGCCCACCGGCTCGATGTGGGTGATGCCGACCTCTTTCTTGCCGGCCTGCAGCACTTCCTGCCCCGGGCCGTGCCCGCGCACTTCTGCCGAGGGCGAGTACACGCGCAGGAACTCGCAGGGCAGCTGGAACGTCTTGCCGTCGGCAAAGGCGATCTCCAGCACGCGCGATTTCTGGTGCAGCTTGATCTCGGTGGGTTGCGGGGTATCGCTGTCCATGCGGGCGGTCGTCGCGTGTCTCGTCGCCGCGCACTATAGCAATTCAAGACACCGGCCAAACCAGGGTTATTGCCACGCGCCCGGTCGGGACGCGAAGTCTCAGCCGCCCGGCGCGAATCCCCGCGCGTACACCGCCTCCAGCCGGGCGATGACCTCGGCGGGCAGCGGTCCCTTCGCCTGCGCCTCGATGACCTCGTCGAGATGCGAGGGCTCGCCGAGCCCGACGACGAAACAGGCGAAATCCGATTGCGCGAGCGCGAAGCGCAGCGCGGTCTGCGCACGCGTGCCGTGACCTGCGCCAAGCGCGGCGACGGCGGCCTGCGCCCGCTGCGTCTCGACGTCCAGCGCGCTTTGCTCGGTCAGCACCATCTCACGCCCGTGGCGGATGTCGGTCGCCAGCACGCCCGAGGCAAATACGCGGATCCCCATCATCGCGACGTCGTGCCGTGCGCAGGCGGCGCAGACGCCGGAGAAATCGTGCCCGCTCCAGGCGGGGGGCATGGCGCGCGCCGCGCTCGGGTTCAGCAGGTTGTAGTACACCTGCGCCGAATCGAAGCGTCCGCTGTCGAGCGCGCGGATGATGGCCGGCGCATCGCCCAGTGCGGTGAGCCCGATGAAGCGCGTCAGTCCCTGCTTGCGCATGCGCTCCAGGCCGTCGGCGACACCGTCCTTGCGCAGCACGTCCTCGAGGTTGATTGCGCCGAGCACCCCGCTGCCGGTGCGCATGCCGATCTGGTTGTGAAGCTGTAGCAGGTCGACCGAGTCGCGCTTCAGCCGGCGCAGGCTCGCGTGCACGCTGCGCTCGATCTCGCCCGGGATGTCCGACAGCGCGTCGAGGTCAAGCCGCACCTTGGTCGACAGATAGGGCGTGTCGTCGACCTCCGCGAGCAGCCTGCCGAGCGCCTCTTCCGAGCGCCCCTGGCCGTAGAGCGGCGCGGTGTCGATCCAGTTGATGCCGGCGTCGAGCGCGCGGCGCAGCACGCGGCGTCGCGTGTCGTCGTCGGCAAGGATGATGACGCCGCCGACATAGCCGCCGCCGAACACGACCTCTGAGACCTTCAAGCCGCTGCGGCCAAACCTGCGGTATTGCATGGACGCCCTTTACCGGTCGAGATGAGGGTTGATTATATAAATGCTTAAAAATCAATTAGTTAATTATTGTTAACGACGTTGCTAGTCAACAACAGACGGCATCTCATTAATTAAACAAGGTAAAGTGATATTGACAGCGTTCCCCAATTAGCGGATTCTAGACGCACCTTCCAGCGACTCGACAAGAAGGTCGCGGAACTGCCCGAAGTACCCTCCTCCTCCTCTCGGGCTCCTCGGCAGAGACTGGCCCCTGGTGCAAACCAGGGGCTTTTTCTTTTCAGCCCTCAGCCGAGCGCGAATCCCGCGTACCGCTCAGCCGCGACGGCGTTGCATTTCTCGGCGTACGGCGGAAGACCGATCAGCAGCATGAACACGCGCGGTGTGCCCGGCACGTTGGCACCGATGTACCAGGATTTGGCCCGCGGATACACCGTGCGCATAGCAGGCCGGGACTCGGTAGACTTTCGGTCCCACCTCTTTCGGAGTCTCCGAGCCATGCGTGTTCCCCTGCTGGTGTCCGCGGTTGCATTGACCTTTGTCGTCGCGGTGCCCACCTACGCCCAGAAGGGCGGCGGCATGATGGGGGGGCCGATGGCGCGACATCGCATGGCCATGCACGGCGGGCTGCCTGCGGAGTACGCCGCGAAGAAGAATCCGCTCAAGGCCTCGGCGGACATCATTGCGGCGGGCAAGGCGCTGTTTACGCAGAATTGCGTGGTGTGCCACGGCGCGAAAGGCGCGGGCGACGGCGAGGGCGGCAAGGCGCTCAACCCGCCGCCGGGGGACCTGCGCGGGTTAAGCGGCATGCCCATGGCGAGCGACGCGTTCTACTACTGGACCCTCGCCGATGGGGGTGCGCCGCTCAAGAGCGCGATGCCGCCGTACAAGTCGGTGCTCAAGGAAGACGACATCTGGAAGCTGGTGCACTACCTGCGTACGCTGTGAACCTCGTGCAGGCCCGGTGGGTGCCAGCCGTGGAGGTTCGCTACTGATCGTGCTGCCGCGGACACACTGGATGCGACCGTTTGTCGCGGTGTCGGCGGTGCTCGCCGCGGTGCTCCTGTCGGCGACGGCCCTCGGCCAGGAAACGGTCACGCCGGAGCAGCAGGGGGCGCGCCAGCGCGAGGCGGAAGCGTCGGAAGACCCGCTCAAGCAGCGCCAGGCGGAGAAGGTCGACCGTCCGGACCTGTGGAGCGATGAGCCGGGCGGCATCGACCTCTACGGCAGCGCGCGCCTGCGCTACCGCAAGGCGGGCGGCGAGACGGTGTTCGGCGACGGCGGCTCGCGCATCGGGCTGGACGCGAACTGGCAGTATCGCCCGCAAAGCTGGCTGCATGGACGCGTCGAAGCAGGCTTCAATCTGCTCGATGCCTTCGACCGCGTGTTCAGTCCGGGCAGCCGCGGGGCAAGCGACTCCGCGTTGCTTACGTCACGGCTCTATTACGCCGGGGTCGAGACGCCCAACCTGATCGCGTCCTTCGGCAAGATATGGTCGACGTACTACCAGGTCACCGCCTTCACCGACCTGTTCGACAGCACCGGCGGCAGCGCATCGGGTACCTATAACGCGCAGACCGACGGCGGCCCGACGGGCACCGGACGCGCCGATTCGGCCCTGCAGACGCGCCTCACGGTCGATTGGCTTCCGGGATCGCTGCAGTTCAAGCCCTTCGACATGAACGTGCAGCTGCAGTACGACCGCAAGGTTCCCAACGTCGAGGGCGCGCGCTACGGCCTCGCACTCGGCATGAGCGCGGTGTTCAAGACGAAGGACGACACCGAAGTCGGCTTCGCTTATAACTACGCCGACGTACGCGATGAAAACGCTCCTGCGGTGGTTGCGTCCGGCATCGACGGCGACGACCATGCGCTCGCCATCGCCTCACGTCGCATCAGCGACCGCTGGTATCTGGCGAGCACCGTTGCGCGTCTGCTCAATCACGAAACCACCGACCAGAAGCGGTATATCGACGCCTGGGGCTGGGAGCTGTACGGCCGCTACCGGCTGTTCGGCAAGCTATGGGTGACGGGCGGGTGGAACTGGCTCCAGCCCGACCGCGGCCAGCCGCTCGCGGGGCAGTACCGCGTGAAATACGGCGTACTCGGCCTGCGTTACTCGATCAAGGAGTTCCGTCGCCTCATTTTCCTCGAAGCGCGCTACGACAAGAGCCGCAACGCGGACGGCACGCCGATCGGCGATAGCGCGGCGTTCGGCATCCGCTGGGATTTTGACTGAAGGCATTGCGGCTGTGCTAGAAGTGCGGCTGTGAACCGCATGCTAACGCTCTGTCGCGCAGCCGGCGCGCTTCTGCTGCTGTCGACCGCCTGCATGGCACCGGCCGCGCCGCCGCTCGTCGCGCTGCGCGACGGCGTGCCGTCGCTCGCGCCGATGCTGACCCAGGTCACGCCGGCGGTGGTCAACATTGCCGTCATCCAGCGCCGGCCCGAGGCGCAGAACCCGCTGCTGCGCGATCCGTTCTTCCGGCGCTTTTTCGGCCTGCCGGATCAGGACCGGCCGCAGATGTCGGCCGGCTCGGGCGTGATCATGGATGCCGCGCAGGGCTACGTCCTCACCAACCATCATGTCATCAAGGACGCGAGCGAGGTGGTGGTGACGCTGAAGGACAACCGTCGCTTCGAGGCGCGCGTGGTCGGCACGGACGCGGGCACCGACATTGCGCTGCTCAAGATCGATGCCGAGCGGCTGGTCGCGGCGCAGGCCGCTGACTCGGACGCGCTGCAGGTCGGCGATTTCGTCGTCGCGATCGGCAACCCCTTCGGCATCGGCCAGACCGTAACCTCGGGCATCGTCTCGGCGCTGGGCCGGGCAGGACTGTCGAGCGAGGGTTACGAGGAGTTCATCCAGACCGACGCGCCGATCAATCCCGGCAATTCGGGCGGCGCGCTGGTCAACCTGAAAGGCGAGTTGGTCGGCATCAATACGGCGATCATCGGCCCGGCCGGCGGCAACGTCGGCATCGGCTTTGCGGTACCGGTCAACATGGCGCGGGCGGTGATGCGGCAGCTGATCCGCTTCGGCGAGGTGCGCCGCGGACGGCTCGGCATCAGCATGCAGGATCTCACCCCCGAGCGTGCGGGTGCGCTCGGGATCGCGGCGGGGCAGGGCGCCGTGATCGCCGAGGTGCAGCCGGACTCGCCCGCTGCGCGCGCGGGACTGCGTGCGGGCGACGTCGTTGTTGCGGTGAATGCACGCCCGGTGTTCACGGCCTCGGGTCTGCGCGCGCGGCTCGGCGTGCTGCCGGTCGGGGAAACCGTCGAGCTGAGCGTGCGGCGAGAGGACGGCACGCGCACCCTGCGCGCGCAAATCGGCGAGATCGAGGCGCGCCACGCCCGCCAGGGACGACGTATTGCGGAGCTCAAAGGCGCGACCCTCGCTGCGGTCCAGGGCGACACGCGCCAGGGCGAGCGCAGCGGCGTGCTGGTGGTCGCGGTCGAGGCCGAGACGCCGGCGTTCGAGCACGGCCTGCGGCCGGGCGACCTGATCGTGGGCGTCAACCGGCGGCGTGTCGATTCGGTGGAGGTGCTTGCGCAGCGTCTGCGCGGCCGCGGCCAGATCGCGCTCAATGTCCTGCGCGGCGACTTCCTGCTGACGATCGTGATCGACTGAGCCGGAGGCCGGCGCGGTCTATGTATCGCTCACGCGCGCGAGCTTCTTGACGTCCGGCAGGCGGCGCAGCGCGCGCATCACGCGCGCGAGGTGCTTGCGGTCCGAGACCTCGAGCACGAACTGCATGCTGGTGTAGAGCGCGCGGTCGTCCTCCATCGCGATCGAATCGATGTTGGATCCGGCCTCCGCGATTTCGGAGGCCACCCGCCCGAGCACGCCGCGCTGGTTGGCGACGGTCACGCGGATCTCGGCCTGGTAGAGGCGATGGTTGTCCGGCGCCCATTCGACATCGATCCATTGCTCCGGCTCGGCCCGGCGCGAGCGCAGCGCGACGCGGCAGGTTGCGGCGTGCACCACCAGCCCTTGGCCTTTCTTGATCGAGCCGATCACGTCGTCCCCGGGAATCGCCCGGCAGCAGCGCGCGAGTTGCACCGCCATGCCCTCGGTGCCGCGGATCATCACCACGGCCCCCGGCTTTGTCTCGGCGGGAATCTCGGCGTGGCGCAGCAGCCGGCGCGCGACGACCGCCGGCAGCCGCTTGCCGAGGCCGATGTCTGCGAGCACGGCATTGCGCGAGTCCGAGCCGCTGTCGCGCACCACGCGTTCCCAGCTCGCGTTATCCATGTCATCGAGCGCGCTGCCGAGGCCGCGCAGCGCGAGATCGAGCAGGCGTTCGCCCAGCCGCACCGACTCCTCGTACTGCATGGTCTTGAGGAAGTGGCGGATATTCGAGCGCGCCTTGCCGCTACGCACGAACTGCAGCCAGGCGGGATTGGGCTTGGCGTGGCTCGCGGTGATGATCTCGACGCGGTCGCCGTTGCGCAGCTCGCTGCGCAACGGCACCAGCTCGCCGTTGACCTTCGCCGCCACGCAGCGATTGCCGATGTCGGTGTGCACCGCGTAGGCGAAATCGACCGCTGTCGCACCGCGCGGCAGCGACATGATCAGCCCCTTGGGCGTGAAGACGTAGACCTCGTCCGGGAACAGGTCGACCTTGACGTGCTCGAGGAACTCCTGCGGATCGCCCGACTGGTTCTGGATCTCGAGCAGCGACTGCAGCCAGCGATGGGTCTGCTTCTGCACTGCGGACAGCGATTCGGCGTCGTCCTTGTACATCCAGTGCGAGGCGACGCCCGATTCGGCCAGGCGGTGCATTTCCTCGGTGCGGATCTGCACTTCGACCGGTCCGCCGTAGGGGCCGATCAGCGCGGTGTGCAGCGACTGATAGCCGTTCGCCTTCGGGATGGCGATGTAATCCTTGAACTTGCCCGGGATCGGCTTGTACAGGGCGTGCAGCGCGCCCATTCCGACGTAGCAGGCCGGCACGTCCTTGACGATCACGCGCACCCCGTGGATGTCGTGCACCTCGGAAAACGACAGGTGCTTTTCGAGCATCTTGCGATACGTCGAATAGACGTGCTTCTCGCGCCCGGTGACGCTGGCCTCGATGCCGCTCGCGGCGAGCCGCGCCTTGATCGCCGATTCGATCTTGCTGATCGCCTCGCGCCGATTGCCGCGCGCGGCGCGCGTCGCCTTGGCGAGTGTCGCGTAGCGCAGGGGATGCTGGTGCGAAAAGGCGAGTTCCTGCAGCTCGTGGTACAGCGCGTTCAGGCCAAGGCGGTTGGCAATCGGCGCGTAGATCTCCATGGTCTCGCGCGCGATGCGGCGGCGCTTGGCCGGCGGCACCGCACCCAGCGTGCGCATGTTGTGCAGCCGGTCGGCGAGCTTGATCAGGATGACACGCACGTCGCGCGCCATCGCGAGCAGCATCTTGCGGAAATTCTCGGCCTGCGCCTCCTCGGCCGACTGCAGCTCGATGCGATCGAGCTTGGACACCCCGTCGACGAGTTCCGCCACCGGCGGGCCGAAGGCGTCCGAGATCTCGTCCTTGGTGATCGCGGCGTCTTCCAGGACATCGTGCAGCAGGGCGGCCATCAGCGTCTGGCCGTCGAGATGCCACTCGGCGAGGATTTCGGCGACCGCCAGCGGGTGCGAGATGTACGGGTCGCCCGACTGGCGCTTCTGCCCGGCGTGGGCGGCATCCGAGAAGCGGTAGGCCTCGGACAGGCGCTCGATGTCCTCGGGCTTGAGGTACCCGAAGCGGGACTCGTCGAGAAGCGAAACCGCGGCCATGCGGTGAGCGTACCCGAAGCCGCGCCGATTGGGGACGGAGGGCGGGCCCCGTCCGGCGGCGGGGCGCCGCGCCGCAGGGCGGCGGCTAGAGCGGGGTGCTGGCCGGCGCCGTGGCGCCGAGCCCGGTGCCCTGATTGCGTCTCAGGACCTCGGTGCCGACCTTGCGGGCCGCAATCTCGCGCAGCGCGATGACGGTGAACTTGTCCTTGTTCGGTTCGACCAGCGGCGAGGCGCCGGAGCCGAGCTGGCGCGCGCGGTAGGTCGCGGCGAGGGTGAGCTCAAAGCGGTTGCCGATGTTCTCGAGGGCGTCGTCTACGGTGATTCTGGCCATGTGTCGGGATCCGTCCGGTGTCGGGGTGTGGGGGGTTGACTGGTCTGCGTGGCCCGCGCCACGGGTTCAAGCCTGGAAGAACCCGGGGCGCCGCGCGAGCTGTCGTGCGGTGCGGACACGCTCGGCGCGCAGGACGCCCAACAGGTCGCGTCGGGCCGTCTCAAAGGTGTCGTTGATTATAACGTAATCGAACTCCGGCGCATGGCTCAGCTCCTCGCGCGCGTTTGCCAACCGGCGTTCGATCACGGGCTCGGCATCGAGCCCGCGCGCGCGCATGCGGCGTCCGAGCTCCTCGACCGAGGGCGGCAGGATGAAGATCGCGACGCTGGCGGGGTAGAGCCGGCGGACCTGCGCGGCGCCTTGCCAGTCGATTTCGAGCAGCAGGTCCTCGCCGCGCGCCAGGGTCTCGTCGATCACGCGCTGCGAGGTGCCGTAACGGTTGCCGTGCACCTCCGCGCACTCGAGGAATTCCCCGCGCTGCGCCATCGCCTCGAAGGTCTGCGGGTCGACGAAATGGTATTCGCGGCCGTTCTGCTCGCCGGCGCGCGGCGCGCGCGTGGTGTACGACACCGACAGTCGGACGTCGGGCGTCTCCTCGAGCGCGGCGCGGATCAGCGAGCTCTTGCCCGCTCCTGAAGGCGCGGTGACGACGAACAGCAGCCCGCTCATTCGATGTTCTGCACCTGTTCGCGCATCTGCTCGACGAGCAGCTTGAGCGAGAGCCCGGCGTCGGACAGGCCCTGCGACGCCGCCTTGGACGCGAGCGTGTTCGCTTCGCGGTTGAGCTCCTGGGCGAGGAAGTCGAGCCGTTTGCCGGCCGGGCCGCGCTGGCCGAGCACGCGCAGCACCTCGTCGAGGTGCGCGCCGAGCCGGGTCAGCTCCTCATCGACGTCGACGCGCGTGCCGAACAGCGCGAGCTCGGCGCGCACCCGGTCGTCGTCGGCCGAGCCGAGCGCATCGCGCAGGCGCTGCGTGATTTTTTCCTGGTACGCAGCGATCGCCTGCGGCACCAGCGGCGCGGCCTCGGCGACATGCGTGCGCATCTCGGCGACGCGCGCGCGGATCGCCTCGGCGAGCTTCGCGCCCTCGCGTGCGCGCGCCGCGACCAGCTCGTCGATCGCCTGCACGGCGAGCGGCTCGATGCGCTCGCGCAGCTCGCCCTCGCTCGGCGCGTCGTCGGCCATCACCCCCGGCCAGCGCAGGATGTCGGCAACGCGCAGCGGCGCGGCGTCCGGCACGGCCTTTGTCCCCTCGCTGGCGAGCCGCGCCAGCTCGGCGAGTGCATCGGCGTTGAGCGCTGCGC
>LJTQ01000210.1 GCA_001303445.1 Betaproteobacteria bacterium SG8_39
CGGATTGATGTCGATCGATGTCACCTGGTCCTGCCAGGCGACGATCGCCGCGCCGAGGCGCACCGCCATCTGCGCAACGGCATCGAGGTCGCGCGGCGCCTCGCCGCGCACGCCGGTGAGCAGCGGCGCGATGCGCAGCCGCGCGAGCGCGGCGCGCGCCTCGGCTGCGTCGAACGGCGGCAGCAGCAGGACGAAGTCCTTCAGCGCCTCGAGGTAGATGCCGCCGTCGCCGATCATCACCAGCGGGCCGAACTGGGGATCGATGCGTGCGCCGAGCGCGAGCTCGCGTCCCTTGTTCGCCATGCGCGCGACGATGACGCCGTCGCAGCGCGCCTTGAGCGCGGCGAGCGCGTCTTTCTGGCGCAGGAACTCGCGCACCGCAGCGTCGGCATCGGCGACGCCGAGCGCGACCAGGCCGAGCTCGGTCTTGTGCGGCGCGTCGGGCGAGCAGGCCTTCAGCGCCACCGGACCGCCGAGCGCGGCGAAGGCGGCGCGCACCTCGGCCTCGCGGGTACACAGGCGATGCTCGATGACCTCGACGCCCGCGCCGGCGAGCAGCGCCAGGCTTTGCGCCTCGCCGACGAAGCGGCCCTTGCCGTCGAGCGCCGGCAGCGGCGGCACGCGCTCGGTCACCGTCGGGCGCGCGGGTGCCGCGCGCAGCAGCGCCGCGTGGCGCGCGAGCTGCGCCAGCGCCTGCATCGCCTCGCGCTCGCGCTCGAAGGTCGGCAGGCCGGTCTGCTCGAATGCGCGCCGCACGTCGGCCTGCGGCGCCGCGACCGCGATCGCGCGGCCCGTGGCCACGGAATGCGCAGCGAAGTCGCGCGCGTAGCGCGGCAGGTCGTAGCCGGCGCCGGCGATCGGAAATGCGGCGAGCATCAGGTCGGCTTCGACGCCCTCGGCGATCACCGGCAGCAGGCGCTCGAACATGCCGCTGTCGGTGAGCAGCGCGCCGGTGACGTCGATCGGGTTGACCGCCGTGGCGAAGCCCGGCAGGACGGCCTTCATCCCCTCCTTCATCGCCGGCGGCAGCTCGGCGAGCGGCAGGCCGAAGGCTTCCGCGGCATCGGCCGCCATGACGCAGCTCGCGCCCGAGTTGCTGACCACGACGATGCGCTCGTTCCGCGGCCGCCAGCCCTTGAGATAGAGATGGCCGGCGCACACCAGCGCGTGGGGATCGTCGGCGCGCCAGATGCCGTGCTTGGCGAGAAAGGCGTCGACCACGCGGTCCTCGCTCGCCAGCGCACCGGTGTGCGAGCTCGCCGCCTTCTGCCCGCTCGCCGTGCGCCCGGCCTTGACCGCGACGATGGCGATGTTGCGCGCCCGCGCCTCTTCGGCGGCCTGCGCCAGTACCGCGGGATTCGGAATCGCCTCGAGGTAGAGCAGCACCAGGCCAACGCCCGGATCGCGCACCACTTCGAGCGCCAGGTCGGAGACCGTGACATCGGCCTCGTTGCCGGTGGCGTGCGCGTGGCGCACGGCGAGGCCGCGCTGGCGCGCGAGCACGTAGATCGCCGCGGCGCAGGCGCCACTCTGACTGACGATCGCCACCGGCCCGTCCTGCGGCTCGACCTCGTGGAACATGGTCGAGAAGCTCGCGATCGTGCCGGTGGCGAGATTGGCGATGCCCTGGCAGTTCGGCCCGATCATGCGCATGCCCGCGGCGCGCGCGGTGGCGAGCATGCGGTCCTGGAGGACCTTGCCGGCCGCGCCCACTTCGCCGAAGCCGGAGGCCATCACCACCGCCACCTTCACGCCCCGCGCGGCGCAGGCTTCCACGGCGCGCACCGCGTCGTCCCCGGCCACCGCGACGATCGCCATCTCCGGCGCGGCGGGCAGCGCCCCGAGATCGGGGAAGGCCTTCAGGCCCTGCACCTCGGCGCGCGCGGGATTGATCGGGTAGATCGTGCCGCGGTAGCCGTAGCGCTTCATGTACAGGATCGGCCGGCCGCCGACCTTGTGCGGGTTGTCCGAGGCACCGACGATCGCAATCGATGCCGGGTCGAGCGCGGCGTGCAGGTCTGCGGGCGGTGTCACGGGAGCATCTGCCGGTGTCTGGGTACGCGCGGCATTCTAGCGAGCGGCCGGCGCAGGCCCCGCACCGTTTCGCTGCCGGCTGCCGATAGAATCGCTGCGCGCGGCATCGGGTCTCGCGCCGCCCGCCCGTTGACTCGATGACTCGATGACTCGAAAGCGAAAGGCACGCTCTTGGCCTGGTCCATCCCCGCACGCGCCGTCCTCGCCGCGCTCGTCATCCACACGCTATGGGGTGGCAACCCCGTCGCGGTAAAGCTCGGGCTCGAGGTCTTCCCGCCCTTCTGGAGCGGCTTTCTGCGCTTCGTGCTCGGCGCGGCCTGCGTTGCGCTCTGGGCGCGCTTTGCGGGCATTGCGCTCATGCCCACCCGCGACGAGTGGCCGACCTACCTGTGGATGGGCGTGCTGTTCACGGTGCAGATCGCCATCATGAACTTCGGCTTCGGCGCGACCACGGCCGCGAACAGTGCCGTGCTGATCGCCACCAACCCGCTGTTCGGCGTGCTGTTCGCGCATTACCTGATACCGGGCGACCGCGTGCGGCCGGCGCGTGCGCTGGGCGTGCTGATCGCCTTCGGCGGCACGGCGCTGGTGCTGATGCGCGGCGCCGGACCCGCGGGGCTGCAGGGCCCCGGCACGGGCGACTGGATCGTGCTGGCGAGCGCCTGCCTGCTCGGCTTTCGCCTCGCGCTCTCGGGCCGCCTGCTGAAGCGCGTCAATGACGTGCGCTTCACGCTCTGGACGATGATCGTTTCGCTGCCGCTGTTCCTCGCCGGTGGCGTGCTGTTCGAGTCGGTGCGCTGGGAAAACCTCGGCTTTTCGCCGATCGCCGGCATCGTCTATCAGGGCGTAGTGGTCGCCGGCCTCGCCTTCACGGTGAACTTCTACCTGATCCGGCGCTACACGCCGAGCGTGATGATCAGCTTCAATTTCGTCGCGCCGGCCGCCGGGGTGTTCCTCGGCATGGCGATTCTCGGCGAGCGCATCACCGCGGGGCTCATCGGCGGCATGCTGCTGGTCGCCGCCGGCCTGGTGCTGATCGCGCGGCGCTGAACCGGACGCGATCGATTCCCATTCCATCGATATGGGTAGATAAGTTTTCTGCATTTCACTGCCGGCACGCCGCACCGCATGATCGCGCCGCGCAATCCTGGCAACGGCAAGCGGAGTGCTCAAATGAAGATCTGTGTGGTGGGCGCCGGCTCCATCGGCGGTTTCGTCGGTGTGAAGCTGGCACTCGCGGGCGAGGACGTCACGCTCATCGCACGCGGCGCGAACCTCGACGCGATCCGCAGCCGCGGCATGCGGCTCACCATGGCCGACGGCACCGAACACGTCGCGCGCAAGGTCAATGCGACGGCGAGCCTCGCCGAAGCAGGACCGCATGACGTGGTGATCCTCGGCATGAAAGCGCACCAGGTCGCCCCGGTGGCCGCCGACCTGCAGCATCTCTGCCATGCCGACACGATCGTCATCCCGATGCAGAACGGCATCCCGTGGTGGTACTTCCAGCGCCACGGCGGCCTGTTCGAGGGACACGCGGTGCAGAGCGTGGACCCGGGCGGCGAGATCATGCGCACGATCGATCCAGCGCGCATCATTGGCTGCGTCGTCTATCCGGCCTGCACGCTGGCCGCGCCCGGCGTGGTGCGCCACATCGAGGGCGACCGCTTTCCGCTCGGCGAGCTCGATGGCTCCGAGAGCGAACGCGTGCAACGGCTCTCCGCGCTGTTCGTGCGCGCAGGGCTCAAGGCGCCCGTGCTGAAGAACATCCGGTCCGAGATCTGGCTCAAGCTGTGGGGCAACCTTACTTTCAACCCGATCAGCGCGCTGACCCACTCCACGCTGGTCGACATCTGCCAGTTCCCGCTCACCCGTGCGCTGGCTGCGGCGATGATGCGCGAGGCGGAAGCCGTCGCCAACCGACTCAACATCACCTTCCGCGTGGACCTGGACAAGCGCATCGCCGGCGCGGAAAAGGTCGGCAAGCACAAGACCTCGATGCTGCAGGATGTCGAGGCGGGGCGCGATCCGGAGATCGATGCACTGGTCGGCTCGGTGCTCGAGCTGGCGCGCCTGGTCGAGACGCCCGCGCCGCACATCGAGACGGTGTACGCGCTGGTCAAGCACCTCGGCCGCACCATGCAGGAGGAAAAGGTTTACATCCGCGCGCATCCCTTCCTCGGCTAGCGCCGCGCGTCGCCCGCGCGGCGCGGGTTTAAACTCGCCCCATGCAAGCCTCCCTGCGTACGACGCTGCTGGTCTCGGGAAGCGCGCTGCTGCTTGCCGCCTGTGCGCCGGACGCGATCATTCCCTCGCGGCCGTACGACGCCTTCCTCGAGCAGCTGGAGAAAACCTGCCGCGGCCAGGCCATCGGCCCCTACACCGTCGACCAGCTCGTGCGGCGCAGCCAGTCCCGGCACGGCAACTTCTTCATGGACCAGACCTCGCGGCTGTACTTCGCCCGTATCAATGCGGAGGACTGGACCACCCAGCTGAGCGGATTTCTCGACGCGCGGCCGGAGGACCCCGGCATTGCCTGCGTCATCCGGGAATACAACGCGACGCGCGAGTGGACGACGCCGTCGCGCTAGCGCGCGAATTCAAGCCGCGCGCAGGCGCAGCACGCGTGCGCGCCAGCCCGCAAGACCGGCGATCGTGCCGCAGACCGCGGCGATGACGAACGGAATCGAATAGCTGCCGGTGGCGTCGAACAGCCGCCCGGCGAGCCAGGGCCCGAGCGCACTGCCGACCGCGCTGCCCATCAGCCCCATGCCGAGGATCAGCCCGAAATGGCGGCCGCGAAAGCGGTCGCTGATCATCGCCGGGATGAGCGAGGCGGTCGCCGAGTAGCCGACGCCGAGCATGACGGCGAACACGGTGGCGCCGGCGCGCGACGGCGCGACCCCGACCAGCGCCAGCGCGCCGACCGCGCCCACCAGGATCGCGATGCCGATCACGTAGATCACCTCGCGCTCGAAGCGGTCGGCCAGCCAGCCGCCGCCGGTCTTGCCGAATATGCTGGCGACGCCGACCACGCCGACCACCGACGCCGCTGCCATGGCCGCGATGCCATGGTCGACCAGGAAGGCGACCTGGTGCACGTGCAGCGTCTGAGAGCAGACGTTGCCGAAGAAAAACGCCGCCAGCACCAGCCAGAAGGCCTGCGTGCGGACCGCGCCGCCGAGCGTGACCTCGCGCGCGCCCGCGCCGTGCGCTTTCGGTTTCGCTTGCGCGGCCTCGTCCCGCGCGCCGGTCGACACGACCCGCGAGGGCGCCGACGCGTCGCGCACCAGGAACAGGTTGGCCGGCACGATGAAGCCGGCGCAGATCG
>LJTQ01000211.1 GCA_001303445.1 Betaproteobacteria bacterium SG8_39
CGCCGAGGCGGTGCGTGCCCTGACTCAGGCACGCCGCAAACAGCTGGAGAGCTCGACATGAACAAGCCGATCCACAAGCCGGTCGCGCAGACCGAATTCGAGCAGGCCGAACGCCGCTGGCAGGCGGCGTTCGATGCCAGTCCGGGGGCCGCGCGCCGCGCCGCCAACCGCTCCGGCATCGAGGTGAAGCCGCTCTATACCCCGCAGGACGCATCCGGCACGCGCTACCTCGAGACGCTCGGTTTCCCGGGCGAGTATCCGAACACGCGCGGCATCTATGCCTCGATGCACCGCGGGCGCAGCTGGACGCAGCGCCAGCTGATCGGCCTCGGCGTGCCCGAGGACTACAACGCGCGCCTCAAGGAGCTGCTGGCGCACGGCGCCAGCGCGGTCTCGCTCATCCCCTGCAACTCGGTGTTCCGCGGCTACGACGCCGACGAGGTGCCCGAGGAGCTGCTCGGCACCTGCGGCACGGTGGTCAACACGGTCGACGACATGACGCGTGCGCTTGCCGACATCCCCATCGACCGCATCTCCTGTGCGCTGAACGACCCGTCGCCCTTCACCCTGCTGGCCCTGGTGCTGGCCGTGGCAAAGCGCCGCCATATCCCCTGGACCCGGATCACCGGCACCTCGAACCAGTCGGACTGCATCTCGCATTTCGTCGCCAACCACATGTTCTTCCGCCTCGCGCTGCCGGGCGCGCGTCGCGTGCTGGTCGACCACATCGCGTTCTGCAATGCCGAGGTGCCCGGCTGGAATCCCCTTTCGGTCGTCGGCCAGCACATGCAGCAGGCCGGTGCGACGCCCGCCGAGGCGATGGCGTTCACGCTGGCGTCGGCGATCCAGTACGCCGAGGACTGTCAGGCGCGCGGCATGGCGCCGGACGCCTTCCTGCCACGCTTCACGTTCTTCTTCGACATCTCGGTGAGCTTCTTCGAGGAGATCGCCAAGTTCCGCGCCGGCCGCCGCATCTGGGCGAAGATCGCGCGCGAACGCTTCGGCGCCAAGGATCCGAAGGCCTGGCGCTTCAAGTTCCACGGGCAGACCTCGGGCGTCGACCTGACGCGGCAGCAGCCGCTCAACAACATCGCGCGGGTCGCGGTGCAGGCGATGGCGGGCATCTTCGGCGGGCTGCAGTCCCTGCACACCGACAGCTACGACGAGGTGCTGTCGGTGCCGACTGCGGAAGCCGCGCGCATCGCGGTGGCGACGCAGAACGTGCTGCGCGAGGAGGCGCAGCTCACCGACGTGATCGATCCGCTGGGCGGCTCGTACTACCTCGAAGCGCTGACCGACCAGATGCAGGAGAGAATCGAATCGATCATCGCCCGCATCGATGCCGCGGGCGGGATGTACCGGGCCGTCGAGCAGGGACTGGTGCAACGCATGATCGGCGATTCGGCGCTCGCCTTCCAGAAGCGCGTCGAGTCCGGCGAGCAGACCATCGTCGGCGTCAACGCCTACCAGGCCGAAGAGGACGCGGACGCCTACAGCGTGCTCGAGTACCCGCATCGCGAGCGCATCGCGGCGCAGCTCACCCGGCTTGCCGAATACAAGTCGCAGCGTGTAAACGGCGCGGTGGCCAGGGCGCTCGACGGCCTGGCGCGCGCTGCGCAGGGCAATGCCAACGTGATGGCGCGCGTGGTCGAGGCCGCGGATGCGGGCGCCACGCACGGCGAAATCTGCGCCTGCCTGCGTCGCGAGCTCGGCTTCGGCCAGCCGCTGGCGATGGTCTGAGGACAGACCGATGAACGTGCCGGTGACGCTGGCCGAACGCATTCGCGGTGGCGATCGCCGTGCACTGGCGCGTGCGATCACCGCGGTCGAGAACCAGACCGCGGAAGCGGCGTCGATCCGCACGGCGCTCGCCGCCCACCTCGGCCATGCGCAGGTCACCGGCATCACCGGGCCGCCCGGCGCGGGCAAGTCGACGCTGGTCAACGCGCTGGTGAAGGAACTCGTCGGTCGCGGCCGACGGGTGGCAGTGATCGCGGTCGATCCCTCGAGCCCGGTGTCCGGCGGCGCGGTGCTGGGCGACCGCATTCGCATGGGCGAGATGCAGGGCCACGCGGCGGTCTTCATCCGCTCGCTCGCCGCGCGCGGTCACCTCGGCGGCCTTTCGCGCACCGCCGCGCAGGTCGTCGACGTGCTCGACGCTGCAGGCTTCGATGACGTGCTGGTCGAAACCGTCGGCGCCGGACAGTCGGAAGTCGAGATCGCCAAGGTCGCCGCGCATCGCCTGGTGGTGTGCCCGCCGGGCCTGGGCGACGACGTGCAGGCGATCAAGGCCGGCATTCTCGAAATTGCCGACGCCTTCGTGGTCAACAAGGCCGATCTGCCGGACGCGGCGCGCACCGAGCGCGAATTGTGCGCGATGCTGACGCTGCGCCAGGGCGTCGCGGCCGACGCGCAACCGCCGGTGCTGAAGACGGTGGCGACCACCGGCGAGGGCGTCGCGGCGCTCGCCGACTGGCTGGCGGCGCGCGGCGCGCAGGCGCGGCCGGGCGCCGCTGCCGCGCCGCGTCCCGCCTCCGACGCGGCGGCGCTGCTCGAACGCCTGATCGCGCGCGACGCCTTTGCGCGCCACCTCGGGCTCGAGCTGCTCGAGGCGGGCGAGGGCACGGCGACGGTCGCCATGCGCGTGGGCGAGGCGCACATCAACTTCTGGAACAGCTGCCACGGCGGTGCGATCTTCTCGCTCGCCGACACCGCGCTCGGCCTGGCCTGCAATTCCTATGGCTCGGTGGCGGCGCTGATCGACTCGCACATGACCTTCTCGGTCGCCGTGCAGGCGGGGGAGCGTCTCACGGCGCGCGCCGAGGAGGTCTCGCGCACGCGCAAGCTCGGCGTGTACCGCATGGAGGTGCGGCGCGAGGACGGCGTGCTGGTCGCGAGCCTGACCGGGACCGTCTACCGCACCGGCAAGCCGCTGCCGGGCGAGGCTGCAACTTGAGCCCCGCGCTCGAATTCCGCGCAACGCGCAAGCGCGCGCGCATCCACGACCCGCGGCGCGACTTCGCGCTGACCGAAATCGAAAGCGAGGTGCGCTACGACCCGCTGACCGGCGACTCGGCGCGCATCTGCCACTTCGCCTATCCCAAGCGCGCGCTGCCCGACCTTTCGGCGCTCGCCGAGGGCACGCGCGAGGGCTGCCCGTTCTGCCCCGACCGCGTCGAGCGCGTCACGCCGCGCTATCCGGCCGAGCTGCTGCCGCAGGGGCGGCTGCGGCGTGGCGAGGCGCTGCTGGTGCCGAACCTGTTTCCCTACGACGATGTGTCGGCGATCGTGTCGATGTCGCAGGCGCATTTCCTCGCCATGGATGCGATGCCCGTGACCCTCGTCGCCGACGCGCTGAAGCTGGCGCGCGACTTCATCGTCACCGCGGCGCCGCTGGTCGAAGCGCGCGAGGTCTACGGCATCGTGACCTGGAACTACATGCCGCCTTCGGGTGCCTCGCAGGTCCACCCGCACCTGCAGGTGATCGTCACCGACACGCCGGGCAACCAGCTGCGGCGCGAGCTCGAGGCCGAGGCGCGCTTTTTCGCCGCGCGCAAGCGGCCGTATCCGGTGGCGCTGCTCGAGGCCGAGCGCGGCGGCGCGCGCTGGCTGGAGGAAGCGGGCGGCATCGCCTGGTGGGTGCCGTACTGCCCGACCGGCATGCTGGGCGACGCGCAGGCCCTGTTCGTCGAGCAGGCCACGATTAGCGCCTGTGACGACGCGACGCTCGAGGCCTTCGCCGGGAGCCTGTGCCGCGTGCTCTCAGCCTACGCGCGCATGGGCCTGTGGAGCTTCAACCTGACGCTGCTGCCCGATGCGCAAGGCCAGCGCTCGGGCCGCCACCGCCTCAGCGCGCGCCTGCTGCCGCGCTTCTACCTGCACCCCCAGCTGCACAACTCCGACACCGCCTACCTGCAGCTGCTGCTCGGCGAGAAGTTCGCGATGCTCTACCCCGAGCAGCATGCCGCCGAGCTGCGCGCGCTGCTCGCCGCGCCGGCGGCGCGATGAGCGCTTCCACCGACCACATCCCGGCGCGCCTGTGGTGGGTGCTCGCCGGGCTCACCTTCGCCTGGGGCTTCAACTGGACGGCGATGAAGCTCGCGTTGTCGGAAGTCGCACCGTTCACCTTCCGCTCGATGTGCCTCGGTGTGGGCTCGGCGGTGCTGTTCGCGGTGATGAAGGCGGGCGGGCATCCGCTCGGCGTGCCCAAGGGGCAGTGGGGGCGGCTGATCGCGCTCTCGCTCACCGCGATCACCGCCTGGAACCTGCTGGTCGCCTACGGCGTGTCGATGATCCCCTCGGGGCGCGCCGCGATCCTCGCCTACACCATGCCCGCCTGGTCGATCCCGCTCTCGGTCTGGGTGCTCGGCGAGCGGCTCAACGGGCGCAAGCTCACCGGCTTGCTGCTCGGCATGGCGGGGCTCGGGCTGCTGCTCGGCGAGGGCGTGCGCAACCTGGGCGCCGCGCCGATCGGCTCGCTGCTCGTGCTGTGCGCGGCGCTGATGTGGGCGCTCGCCACCGTGTACCAGAAGCGCTTTGCCGTCTCGATGCCGGTCGGGGTCTACACCGCGTGGATCATGCTGCTCGGCGGCATCCCGATCTTCGTCGGCGCGCTGGTGCTGGACGACTTCGCCGCGCTCGCCGAGGTGAGCCCGAAGGCCTGGTTCGGCGTGACGTACAACGTCTTCATCGCCTTCGCCTGGGCGCACTGGGCGTGGATCAAGCTGGCGACGAGCCTCTCCGTGACCGTGTTCTCGCTCGCCATGCTGCTCACGCCGGTGATCGGCGTGCTGAGCGGCATCCTCTTCCTCGGCGAGCGGCCGACGCCGACGGAATATGCCGCCTTCGGCCTGGTGCTCGCGTCGCTCCTCACCGTCGCGCTGCCGGCGCGAAAATAGCCCCATGCGCCTGCGCCTGCATACCAACCAGCTCGCGATCCGCGTGCTCGGCACGCTGACCGGCCTCGGCTTTCTCGCGGTCGGCGCCTACGCGGTGTTCGGCGCCGACGATTCGATCGCCGAGGCGGTTCGCGAGCGCGCCTTCTGGTTCGGGTTCACCGCACTGATCGGCGGCGTATGGGCGGTCGCCGTGTCCTGGCTCGACCCTGACCTGTCGGGCGTCTGGTGCCGGCCGCCGCGCCGGCCGCGCGACCTGCACCCGCCACGCTAGCGCAACGGTATGATCCGCGGCGCAATCGACCGGAGGTCGTCATGTGCCGCTTCACGCTCTACCTGGGCCCGTCGATCCGATTGAGCACGCTGCTCATCGAACCGACGCACTCGCTCATCCACCAGAGCTTCCACGCCGCCGAGCGCGACGAGCCGCTGAACGGCGACGGCTTCGGCATCGGCTGGTATGCGCCG
>LJTQ01000212.1 GCA_001303445.1 Betaproteobacteria bacterium SG8_39
CTTCCGGCCGGTGCTCGCCAACCGCTCGGCGATGGCCTACGCGGTGGCCTACGGCGTGCACACCTTCGAGATGAGCGCCCTGCGCGGCTGGGTGGTCGCCTTTCTCGGCTACGTCGCGGCGTCGACGCAGGCCTCGAGCGCGGGCTGGCTCGCGCCCGCCGCGGTGGCAACCACCATGGCGCTGCTCGGCACTTGGGCGAGCGTCGTCGGCAACGAATGGTCGATGCGCTGGGGACGCAAGAAGCTAATTGCCATGGCGATGCTCGGCGCGGGCGGGCTGGCGCTCGCCGTGGGATTCGCCGGTCCGGTCGGATACGGTGTGGCGAGTGGGCTGGTTCTTGCCTGGGCGGTGTTCATCTGGCTGGACTCGTCCTCGCTGACCGCGGGGGCCGCGGGCAGCGCCGAGCCATCGCGCCGCGGTGCGACGCTCGCGGTGCACTCGATGCTCGGCTACCTGGGTGGCTTCGTCGGGCCGTTCGCGGTCGGCTGGATGCTCGATCTCGCCGGCGGCATGTCGCGGCTCGGCTGGGCGCTGGCCTTCGGGCTCGTCGCGCTGGTGGTCGCCGCGGGGTTCTGCGCGCATCGCTGGCTTGGGCCGCAGCCGTTGCCGGGGGATCGCAGGTAGCCCGTCGTCGGACCGTACGGCTTGGCTTTCGAAGCTGGCATGGCAAATACGGGCAAACGGCGCAATGCATCCCACGCGCGACGGTCACTGAAACTCAGCGGCATCGCACGCCCGTAAACGCGTTGCCCGACCAAACGCTGCGTAGTACTCTGCGCCGCATTTCGGCGTAGAGGCGATACGGCGAGAAAAGGAGCCTCATGAACGTGCTTCTCAACCGATGCGTGCGCGCATACCTGCGGCACTTTCCTATTACGGAAGGAAAATCGCTGTTACTGAGCGCCGCCAAGCCGTATATCCGGCCACGCGACGCCATCCAGATCGGCCCGACGCGGCACGCCTTTTCCTTGCGGCTGAACCTGGACAATCCGGAGCACGAGAGAATCTACTTTTACGGGGAGCACGACGAACGCTACGAAATCGCGTTGCTGCGCAAGCTGATCCGGCCCGACATGGTGTGCTGGGACATCGGCGCGAACATCGGGTTTTTCACCTGTCTTTTTGCGTCGCTCACCGGACCGGGTGGACAGGTGGTTGCATTCGAGCCGCTCTCTGCCACGCGCGCAATGCTTTTGGAAAATCTGGCCCTCAATCGCCTGTCGAACGTGCAGGTGCTGCCTGTCGCGATCGGGTCGGAGGACGGCAATGCGCGCATCTATTTTCACGACGCGCAGCTGGGGGAGGGAACAGCATCCATTTACCCCGCCAACGAGAAGCAGGATTCCGAGGAAATTTCACTCGTTCGAATCGACACGATTGCCGCCGACCTGCCTGCGCCCGATTTCGTCAAGATCGACGTGGAGGGTGCGCAGGAAGACGTGTGGCGCGGAGGCGCGCGGTTCTTCTCCGAGAAGGCGCCCATGCTGATGGCCGAACTGAGGGAGTCGGCCGACCCGACGGTGATCGGAACGCTTGAGCGTCGAATTCGAGGTCATGGCTACCGCGTTTTCGAAATTCTCAAACGTGGTCACGTGCGTGAGATCCAAGACGTGACGAAATCGCGAAAGCGGAATTTCATGCTGGCGAAACCCGGCACCGAAGCCCTGGAGCGGCTGCTGCGGCTTGCCGCGTGAATCTGCGAAGGGGCGCGCGCCTCGCGCTTCAGTCGCAGACGTACTCGAGCAGCTCGCTGGCGGTCTCGCGCGGCTGGCCGAGTGCGATCACGCCGCGCCCGTGCAGCACGCATTCCTCTCGGCGCAGCACCAGCTCGCGGTCGCCGCGCATCGTGACGAAGGTGCCGTTCGCGCTGTGGTCGACGAGCACGAACTTGCCGGCACGATGCTCGATGCGACCGTGCTCGCGCGAGGCCATGCGTTCCGGCACGACCACGTCGGCGCCCTGGTCGCGTCCGAGCGTGATGCTCGCGCGCGTGTCGTCGAGCAGGATTTCCCGGTTGCGGTAATGCAGCCGCAGCACCGCAGGCCCGCCGACCGCCGGGCTGAGCGAGGGCATCATCGCGGTGGCGTCCGCGCTGGCCTTCCAGGTGAGCTCGCAGATCGCGATGTCGTCGTTCTTGCCCTTGACGGGGATCGCGTACAGGGGGCGGCAGGCGGCGCGCAGGCCCTTGGCGAGGCGCTGGGTGGTCTTCTGCGACAGGATGATCTGGCCGCGTGTCGCGACGTCGGCGAGCCGCGAGGCGAGGTTGACCGTATCGCCGAACAGGTCATCGCCACGCGCGACCGCGGGGCCGTAATGGAAGCCGATGCGCACGCCGAGCTTGTTGCCGGACACCGGCTGGAGGCTGTCGACGCGCAGCTGGATCTGCAGTGCCGTGCGCGCCGCGTCATCCGCGTTCGTGAACGCCGACATCACCTCGTCGCCGATGGTCTTGATGACGCGCCCGCCCGTGGCTTCGGTACGTTCGCGGAAGATCTCGAGACACTGGCCGATGGCGGTCATCGCCAGGTTGTCGCCCACCGTATCGTAGAGCCGCGTACTGCCCGACACGTCCGCAAACAGCACGGCGAACGATGTGGGCAGCAGGGTATCTTCGGTCGATGCCAAGCCGGGTCCCGGATACCTAGCGCCTGAACCGCTTCGCGAAGTCGTTGTCCACGCCGAGCACCAGGCGCGCCAGATCGTCGGCCATCTCGTGGACGAACTCCTTGCCCGGCAGGGTTGCGCGCGCGATGCCGATCTCGCCGATATTCATCAGCTCGATGCTCACCGCCGGGTTGTCGTAGTCCGCGCGCAGCACAAGCTCGCAGCGGATCGGCCCGTTGAGCGCGTAGCTGCCCGCGGTGGGTTTGCCGAAGTCGTCGACCTTGCTTTCCTTGAATTCGAACGCGACGCGATGCTTTTTGAGGAAGTCGCCGCTGCGCTGAACCTCGCCGCCCACGGTGTCGAACTGCGCCGGCTTGATGTAGCGCGCCTGGTAGCGCAGCTGGACGTTGTCGATCACGTCCTTGCCGTTCACCTTGGTCGGACGATAGTCGATGAACGCGTCCGACAACACCACCTGGGACGGTGACTTGAGATAGTTGCACTCGAGCGCGCGGCCGGTCGTCGGCGTGACGCCGTTCAGCTCGGTGGAAAATTCGGCCAGGTACTGGAATGTCGCCTGCAGGTTCTTGTGGATGTGCTCGATGGCCTCGGCCTTGACGCGCGCCTTGTCTTCCGCGGGCGGCCGTGACGCCGCCTGCTGCTTGAGCATGTCGAGGGCGCCGCGCCGGGTGCCCGTGCTGTCGGGCGACGCGCTGGCAGCCTGTTGGGCGCGCTCGAAGGCTTCGCGCTTCATGGCCTCGGTGCGCGACCAGGCATCCAGCGCCTCCTTCTTCTTGCGCTGCGCCTCGGCCTCGCGCGCCACGCGGTCGCGCTCCTGGGCTTCGAAATCCGCCGAGAAGACGTCGAGGTCCGCGAGCAGCTTCTCGCGCACCTTCTCCTCGAGCGGCGCGCGCACCAGGGTCGAATCGGGATCCGCGCCCAGCGGAATGGTGCGCGCGACCGTGCTGGTCGAGGCGCCGAAGGGCTGCGTCGCCTCGTAGGGATCCGCGTCGCTGCCGCCCACCAGGTTGCGGTAGTTGCGCAGGTCGCGCGCCATCTCGCCCGCGCTCTGATAACGCCCTTCGGGCGTCTTGGCGAGCGCGCGATTCAGGACGACATCGAATCCGGCGGGAATCGAAGGATCGAGTTCGCTCACCGGCTGGTGCGGATCGCGCGCGATGCGCTGCATCAGGGTGAGGACCGTGGAGTCGTTCTTGCTCTCGAACGGCGTGCGCTGCACGAGCAGCTCGTAGAGCACCACGCCGAGCGAGAAGATGTCCGAGCGGGGATCGACCGGCTGGCCCAGCACCTGCTCAGGCGACATGTACTTCGGCGAGCCCAGCGCCATGCCGGTCTGCGTCATGGTCGAGGACTGCAGGTGCGCAACGCCGAAATCGGTGAGCTTGGCGCGCCCCGCGGGCGAGACCATCACGTTCGCCGGCTTGACGTCGCGGTGTACGATCGAATAGCCCCGGGCGTGATCGAGCCCGTCGGCGATCTGCGCAATCAGCTCGGCGACCTGGTCGAAGGCGAGCCGTTCGCCGGCCTTCATGATCTGCTGCAGCGACCGGCCGTCGAGGAACTCCATCGCAATGTACGCGATGCCATCCTGCTCGCCGACGTCGTAGATCGTGACGACGTTCGGGTGATTCAATCGCCCGGCCGATTTCGCCTCGCGCAGAAAGCGTTCGCGGACTTCGTCCAGCGCTTCGGGCGGCAGTGCCGGGTTGAGCGTCTTGATCGCGACCTCGCGCTCGATGAGCGGATCCACGGCGCGATAGACCATTCCCATCGCGCCGCGCCCAAGCTCCCCAGTGATCCGATAGCGTCCGAGTGTTTTTTCTGTCACGCAAGTCGGGGGGTAAAAATCGCCCCGGATTCAATGCGTTCCGATGATAAACCAATCCAGCGTGTGAGTCGTCGTGATCGAACGTCGGATTGCCCCGGAAGCTGCAGAACGAAACGGCGACAGGCGCGGCAGCGCATCAGCGTGGCAATCGCAGCTGTGCAGTTATCCCTTTGTGCTGCGGTCGGTTCTGTAGTACCAGGTCACCGCCATGCCAGCGCGCGACATTGCGCGCGATGCTCAAACCGAGCCCGGTGCCGCCGCTGGCGCGGTTACGGGACGCCTCGAGCCGGAAAAAGGGCTCGAATACGCGCTCCAGGGCGTCTTGTGGGATGCCTGGACCCTCGTCCTCGACGCGGATTCGCAGGCAGTGCGCGTCGTCCTCGATGACGACGCGCGCCCGCTCGCCGTAGCGGATGGCGTTGCCGACCAGGTTGTCGATGCACCGGCGCAGCGCCTGCGCGTGGCCGAGGTAGGGACGCTCGGGCGAGCCCTGCACCTCGACCGTGTGTCCCATGGCACGCCAGTCCTCGGCCAGGCTCTCCACCAGCGCGCCGATGTCCACCGGCTCGCGTCGCGGGTCATTGCCGAGGCTGCGGAAGAACTCGAGCGTCGAGTCCACCATCTGCGCCATCTCGCCGAGGTCGCGCAGGAACTTGTCGCGCTGCGCCGCGTCCGCGAGCATCTCGCTGCGCAGCCGCATACGGGTGATCGGCGTCTTCAGGTCGTGCGAGACGGCGCGCAGCAGCTCGGCGCGTTCGAGCAGGTAAGCCTGCACGCGGATTTGCATGCGATTGAACGCGCGGATCACGCTGCGCGTCTCCTCCGGGCCTTCTTCGGCGAGCGGCGGGCCCTCGGGATCGGCGCCGATGGACTCGGCCCCGCGCGCGAGCCGCGCCAGCGG
>LJTQ01000213.1 GCA_001303445.1 Betaproteobacteria bacterium SG8_39
CGAAATCCACCGTCACCCGGTCACCCGACTGCGCCGCGCGTGCGGCCGCCGCGTAGGTCACGCGCTGCTTGCGCAGCACTTCGATGGTCTTGTCCACGGCGCTGTCGTCGACGCTCACCTGCGGGCGTTCGATCGTCGAGCCCGACACGTCGCCCGGCTTCACCTCGGGATAGATCTCGAACGTCGCGCTGAACTCGAGGGCCTTCTCGTCCGGCCCGTCCTTCTTCTCGATCTTCGGATACCCGGCGACGCGCAGGTTGGCCTGCTTCATCGCGTCGCTGAACGCGTTCTGCACCGCATCGCCCAGCACCTCCGAGCGAACCTGCGGCCCGTATTGCTGGGCGACGAGCTTGAGCGGCACCTTGCCGGGCCGGAAGCCCGGCATTTTCACGTCCCGCGCAAGCTTCTTCAGCCGCACGTCCACCTGGCGCTCGATCTCGTCGGCGGGGACCGCCATCGTGACGCGCCGCTCCAGGGTGCTGATCGTTTCCACGTCTACTGCCATACCGGCTTCGTTCCTCGGGTTGCCTGCCCATCGGCGCTGGTGCGAAGGGTGGGACTCGAACCCACACGCGTTACCGCGCTGGAACCTAAATCCAGTGCGTCTGCCAATTCCGCCACCTTCGCGCGTCGAGCGAGGGATAAAAGATCCGGCGGATTATAACCGCGAACCTGCCGACGCCTCGGACGCGTCAGCGCCAATTCGCCTTTAGAATCAAGCGGTGTCCGTCGGCCACTATGAGAACTTCCCGGTCGCCTCGCTGCTGTTGCCCGCGCGGCTGCGCGAACCGGTCGCGGTGATCTACCGCTTTGCGCGCAGCGCGGACGACCTGGCCGACGAAGGCGATGCACCGCCCGACGAACGGCTGGCCCGGCTGCAGGCCTATCGCGACGCGCTCGACGCGATCGCGGCCGGGCGCACGCCGGCGGACCCGCTGTTTGGCGACCTCGCGCGGATCGTCGCCGCGCACCGCCTGCCGCTCGCCCTGTTCTACGACCTGCTGGATGCGTTTTCTCAGGACGTGACCCAGCAGCGCTACGCCGACTTCGGCGAGCTGCTCGACTACTGCCGGCGCTCGGCCAACCCGGTCGGTCGGCTGCTGCTGCACCTGTTCCAGCGCACCAGCGACGAGAACCTGCGCGACTCGGACGCGATCTGCTCCGCGCTGCAGCTCACCAACTTCTGGCAGGACGTGGCGCTCGACTACGCCAAGCAGCGTATTTACCTGCCGCGCGACGAGATGCTGCGCTTCGGCGTCGACGAGACCCAGATCGCGCGAGCGCGTGTCGACGGCGCCTGGCGCGCGTTGATCACGTTCCAGATCGAACGCACCCGCGCCATGTTGCTTGCCGGCGCACCGCTCGGGCGGCGACTGCCCGGACGCATCGGCCTCGAAATCCGCCTCACCGTGCAGGGCGGCCTGCGCATCCTCGACAAGCTCGCCGCGGCCGGCGCCGACATGTTCCGCCACCGGCCCGTGTTGCGCGGCTTCGACTGGCCGCTGCTCATCGCGCGCGCGCTATGACGCCCGAGCAGTATTGTCAGCACAAGGCCGCCGGCAGCGGCTCGAGCTTCTATTACGCCTTTCTTTTCCTGCCGGCCGAACGCCGGCGCGCAATCACAGCGCTGTATGCCTTTTGTCGCGAGGTCGACGACGTCGTCGATGAGTGCAGCGACCCCCAGCTCGCGGCGACCAAGCTGGCCTGGTGGCGCACCGAGATCGCACGCCTGTACGAGGGCCGGCCGGAGCACCCGGTGATGCGCGCGCTCGCCCCCGCGATCGGGCCCTTCGATATCCGGGCCGAACGCCTGAACGAGATCATCGACGGCATGGAGATGGATCTCACGCAGACGCGCTACCTGGACTATGCGGCGCTCGAGCGCTACTGCTACCACGTCGCCGGCGTGGTGGGCATCGTCGCGGCCGGCATCTTCGGCTATCGCGATGCGCGCACCCTGGAGTACGCACGCCTGCTCGGCATCGCCTTCCAGCTCACCAACATCATCCGCGACGTCGGCGAGGACGCGCGCAAGAACCGCATCTACCTGCCGATGGACGAGCTGCGGGCGCACCACGTCCCGGCCGCCGACATCCTCGCCGGACGCGAGACCCCCGAGTTCAAGGCGCTGATGCGGATGCAGGCCGCACGGGCGCGCGAAAGCTACGCGCGCGCCCATGCCGCGCTGCCCGCTGTCGACCGGCGCACGCAGCGTGCAGGCCTGATCATGGCGGCGATCTATCGGGCGCTGCTCGAGGAGATCGAGCGTGACGGCTTTCGCGTGCTGTCGCAGCGCACCTCGCTCACGCCGCTGCGCAAGTTCTGGATCGCCTGCCGCACGTGGCTGGCGACGTGACAGGCACAGCGCGCGGCCCCGTCGCGATCGTCGGCGCGGGCTACGCGGGCATGGCCGCCGCCGTGGCGCTCGCCGCGCGCGGCGTCGCAGTCGAGGTCTTCGAAGCCGGCCCGGTGCCGGGCGGCCGCGCGCGGCGCGTGCGCACACGCGGCCGGGACTACGACAACGGCCAGCACCTGCTGGTCGGCGCGTATCGCGAGCTGCTGCGGCTGATGGGCATGGTCGGCGTGCCCGAGCGCGCGCTGCTGCGCTGTCCGCTCGAGCTGCGTTACCTGCGCGGCTTCGCGCTGCGCGCGCTGCCGCTGCCCGCGCCGCTCGGACTGCTCGGCGGGCTGCTGCTTGCGCGCGGCGTCCCGCTCGGCGAGCGCATCGGGGCGCTGCGGTTCATGCGGGCGATGCGCGCGCAACGCTTCCGCCTGCGCGAGGACCAAAGCGTTGCGTCGCTGCTCGCGAAGCACCGCCAGGACGGCCGCATCGGGCATTACCTCTGGGTGCCGCTGTGCGTGGCAGCGCTCAACATCGCCGCCGAGCAGGCGTCGGCCAACGCCTTTCTCGCCGTCCTGCGCGACACGCTCAACGGGCCGCCCGGCGCGAGCGACCTGCTGCTGCCACGCGTCGACCTGAGCCGCCTGTTTCCCGAGCCGGCCGCGGCGTTCGTCGAGGCGCACGGCGGGCGCGTGCACCTGCGCAGCCCGGTGCGCGACCTCACCGACCTGCGCTCGCGCTTTGCGCAGGTCATCGTCGCGGTGGGACCGCACCAGCTGCGCACGATCGTGCCGGCGCTCGCGTTCGAGGTCTCGTACGAGCCGATTTACACCGTCTATCTGCAGTACCCGGACGGCGTGCGCCTCGATCGGCCCATGCTCGGGCTCGATCGCGGCCACGTGCAATGGGTGTTCGATCGCGGCTGGCTTGCCGGGGAGCATGGCCTGATCGCCTGCGTGATCAGCGCGCACGGCGCGCATGAGGCGCTCACGCACGCGGCGCTCGCCGAATGCTGCGCGCGCGAGCTCGGCGATGCGATTCCCGGACTGCCCGCGCCGCGCGGGTCGCAGGTGATCGCCGAAAAGCGGGCGACCGCCGCCTGTGTGCCGGGCGCGCCGCGCCCGGATACGCGCCCCGCACTCGACGGCCTGTATCTCGCAGGTGACTACACCGACCCCGAGTACCCGCCGACGCTCGAAGCCGCGGTGCGCAGCGGCCTGCGCGCGGCGCAGGCCGTGGCCGAGGACAGGGCAACCGCGCGCGCATGAGCGTCCCGCACAACGAGCGCCTGGCGCTCGCCTGCGCGCTCGCCGCGGTGCTCGCCTGGTCCACCGTCGCGACCGGTTTCAAGCTCGGCCTGCAGGTCCTCGAGCCGCTGCAACTGCTGTGGCTGGGCACGCTGATCTCGCTCGCCTTCTTCGCCGCGATGCTGCTCGTCAGCGGACGCTGGCGCGCGCTCGCCGGGCTCCGCGCCGGTGACTGGCGCTGGCTCGCGGGCCTCGGCCTGCTCAATCCCTTTCTCTATTACTTCATCCTGTTCGAGGCCTACGACCGGCTGCCGGCGCAGATCGCCCAGCCCCTCAACTACACCTGGGCGATCGTGCTCGCGGTGCTGGCGGTGCCGATCCTCGGGCAGCCCCTGACGCGGCGCACGCTGGCGGGCATCGTCGTCAGCTATGCCGGCGTCGTGGTGCTGCTCGCGCAGGGGCGACTCGACGGCTTGGCGCGCGTCGATGCGCTCGGCGTCACCCTCGCGCTGCTGAGCACGCTGGTCTGGGCGCTCTACTGGCTCGCCAATGTCCGCCTGAAGATCGACGCCCTGGTGCTGATGACCGGCAGCTTCGCGGTCGGCGCCCCGGCGGTCGGCCTCGCCTGTGCGCTGCTCGAGGGCCTGCCCGCGCTGCGCGCGCCGGCCCTCGGCTACGGCGCCTGGGTGGGGCTCGTCGAGATGGGCATCACCTTCGTCCTGTGGCAGACCGCCATGCGCCGCACGGCGCACGCCGGCCGCATCGCCCAGCTCATCTTCCTGTCGCCGTTCCTCTCGCTGCTGCTGATCGACCGCGTGCTCGGCGAGGCGGTGTCGGCGAGCTCGGTCGCCGGGCTCGGCCTGATCGTCGCCGGCCTGCTGATCGCGCGGCGCTGAAGCCCGCCCCGCCCGGGTCCCGCTCGAGCGCCGGGCAATCAGAGATCGCGCAGCAACTGGACCGCTTGCTCGACACGCTCCACGGCAAGCACCTCGAGCCCCGCGATCGCGCCCTTCGGACGGTTCGCGCGCGGCATGATGGCGCGCTTGAAGCCGAGCTTGACCGCCTCGCGCAGGCGCTCCTGGCCGCGCGGCGCCGGCCGCACCTCGCCGGCAAGGCCGATCTCGCCGAACACCACCACGTCGCGCGGCACCGGACGGTCGGTGAGCGACGAAACCACGGCCAGCGACACCGCGAGATCGGCGGCCGGCTCGCTGATGCGTACGCCACCGACGGCATTGACGAACACGTCCTGATCGATCGTCGCCAGGCGCGCATGCCGGTGCAGCACGGCGAGCAGCATCGCGAGGCGGTTCTGCTCGAGGCCCACCGAAAGGCGCCGCGGGCTCGGCGCCTGCGCGCCGTCGACCAGCGCCTGGATCTCGACCAGCAGCGGCCGCGTGCCCTCGAGCGTTGCCAGCACGCAGGCGCCGGCCACGTCTGCGCCGTGGTGCGAAAGGAACAGCGCCGAGGGGTTGCTCACGGCACGCAGCCCCCGCTCGGTCATCGCGAACACGCCGAGCTCGTTGACCGCGCCGAAGCGGTTCTTGATCGCGCGCACCAGACGAAAGCTCGAATGCGGATCGCCCTCGAAGTACAGCACCGAGTCAACGATGTGCTCCAGCACGCGCGGCCCGGCAATCGCCCCTTCCTTGGTGACGTGGCCGATCAGCAGCACGGCGCAACCGCTGTGCTTGGCGTGGCGCGTCAGCTGCGCTGCGCACTCGCGAACCTGCGCGACGGAGCCCGGCGCGCACTGCACAGCAT
>LJTQ01000032.1 GCA_001303445.1 Betaproteobacteria bacterium SG8_39
CGCGGCGCAGCGCGTGGCCCGCAGCGTCCAGCGCGTCCCAATGCCGCCGGGCATGCAGGGTTGCGGCGCGGGTCAGCCGCGCGAGCCGGCTGTCGTCCGCGGTGACCACGGGGTGGAAGCTGCCCGCGTGATTGCCTGAGGCGGCACCCGCGACCTCGGCGCCGCGCTCGACGAGCACGATGTGCCAGCCGCGCCGCGCCAGGCGCTCGGCAACCGCGGCGCCTGCGATGCCGCCACCCACCACCAGCGCGCGTCGCTCGCTCGGCGCTGCCCGCGGCGCGGCTCGGCGGCCACGCGCCGTCAGCTGCGCCACCGTCATTTCGCGCTTGGGGCCGAAACCCGGACGCGTGGCGACCGCGAATCCGGCGCTCGAAAGCGCGTCCCGCACCTCGCGCGCCGCGCTCCAGGTCGCAGCCCGGGCGTCGGGCGCCGCGAGGCGCGCGAGTGCCTTCATCAGACCCGGTGACCACAGCTCGGTGTTTTTCGCCGGTGCGAAACCGTCCAGGTAGAGGGCGTCGGCGCGCAAGCGCAATTGCGGCAGCAGCTGCGCCGCATCGCCGAACGCAAGGGTCAGGACGACGTACTCGTCGTCGAAAGTCAGGCGATGCAGACCGGGAACCAGCAGTGGCCACTGCGCATGCAGCTGCGTGGCGAGCGGAGCGAATTCCGCGTGCCGTCGGTGCGCGTCCTCGAGGTCGGCGCGCGCGAATGGATGCTTTTCGATCGAGACGTAGTGCAGGCGTGTGCAACGCGCCGGGTCGCTGCGCCAGGCCTGCCAGGTGGCGAGAAAATTCAACCCGAGACCGAAGCCGGTCTCGAGTACCACCAGCCGATCGCGACCGCGCCAGCGCTCGGGCAAGCCGGTGCCGGCGAGGAACACGTGACGCGCCTGCGCCGGTCCGCCGGCGCTGCTGTGGTAGACGTCGCCATACGCCGCAGACCAGGGCGTGCCTTCAGCCGTGAAGGCAAGCGCGGCGGGAACGAGCGGCTCGGGCATGCCGGCGCAGTATAGGCTGCGGCTGCAGCCGGCTGCGACGGGTGGCGCGGTTAGCGGCGCACGGGCGTGCGGGGAGTGGCCGCCTTGGGCGTGCTGCTGCGGCGCTCCTTCACCCTCTGCGCTTCGAGCGTCGCGATGCGTGCGCGCAGGCCCGCTTCTTCGCGTGCCCGTTCGATTTCTGCCCCGGTGCGCGCGGCGCAGACCTCGAGCAGCCGTTCGACCTGGCGCGTGTGCTCGATCGGCACCCGTGTCAGCACCACCAAGATGCCCAGCGGATCGCCATTCGATCGGTACAGCGAGGTGCCGGCGTAGCCCTGCACTCCGAGCGCGCGCAGTCCTTCGTCGAGCGGAAACAGCTTCGCTGCGTCGCGCGGGTGTATCACGACGCCCGTGCGGTCGAAGGCTGCGACGCACGGCGAGCCCGCCAGGGCGTATTCGAAGTTCTCCGCGAGCTCGCCGTCGCGCCAGAACGTGAGCGTGCGCACGTGCGCGCCATCTGGCAGCAGCTCGCCGACGAACGCCATGTCGGCCTCGAGCGCATCGCACAGGAACTGCACCACGCTGCGGAAGAACGCTGTTCCGGTGTGCGCCGAAATGCTGCGTGCCGCCTTGCGCATCAGTGCGTCGCCGCGCTTGCGCGCCGAGATGTCACGCGCAATGGTCTGGATGTTGCCGTCAGGCAGCAGCCAGGCGCTGACCTCCACATCGAAGTGGCTGCCATCGCTGCGCCGCACGGTCCGCTCGCCGCGTGAGACGCCGTGCTCGAGCAGGTAGGCGAGGCGGCCCGCCTCGCGCGCCGGATCACTGTCGGCGAACAGAGTGAGGATCGAGCGTCCGACAATGGCCTCGCAGGATTCGCCCAGCGCGGTACAGAAGGCCGGGTTCGCTTCCAGGATGCGGCCTTCCGGCGAAACCAGCGCGATCGGATCATGTGCGTGATGGAACAGCGCGCGATAGCGCCGCTCGCTCGCGGTTACTGCCTGCGCGGCGGCACGTTCCTCGGTGACGTCGTGCATGACCGCGATGCCGTAATCAGCGTCGCCGAGCATCAGTCGCTCGACCGAGTAGCGCACCACGCGCTGCGTCCGGCTGCGGGTGCGCACGAAGCCCTCGAACTCGCGGATCGCGCGGCCGTTGCGCAGGCGCGCCAGCATGCGCTCGTGCAGTTCGGCCGACGGATAGATGCCGAGCTCCAGCGCGCTCTTGCCGAGCGCTTCCTCCGCGCTGTAGCCCGTCAGCCGCTCGAAGCCGAGATTCGCCTCCACGATTCGACCGTCCTCGAGCCGGCAGATCACGATTGCGTCGGGGCTCGCGTAGAACGCCTTCGAGAACCGCTCCTCTGATGCGGCGACGCGTCGCGCGATGCGGCGCTCGTGGCTGTTGTCGCGCCAGGCGTAGGTCAGGCAGGGCTCGCCATCGAGTTCAGTGCGCCGGCACGACAGCGTGACGTCCATCGTGCTGCCGTCTGCGCGCACGAAGCGCGTCTGAAAACCGGACACCGGGCCGTTCTGCGCGAGCCAGGCGAGCAGTCGTTCGCGTTCGCTCGGGTCGGCCCACATGCCGAGATCGAGCGCGCTGCGCCCAATTGCCTTCTCGCGGCAGTGACCGGTTGTGTCGCACCATGCACGGTTGACCGCGATATGCGCGCCATCGGAGGCGCGACTGATCGCGAGCGGCTCGGGGCTCGTCTCGAAAACGCTCTCGAGCTTCAGTTCGGCGAACTCGGCGCTTTGCTCGCGCCGGCGGCTTGCCGCAGCGCGGGCGCGCGAGGCGGCGGGGCGCCGCACGCTACGCCGCGTCGCGGTGCCCGTTGTGTGCGATTTCGTTTTCTCTGCCGATTGCATGCTGTCCCGCCCGCTGTGGGGAGGGTCGATGTCGCAATCACGCTACGCTAAGCGACCGCGGGTGTCTATCGCCCAGACGGGGGCGAAATGTGCATTCGGTCACGAACCGCGTAAGATCTCCGCTCTATGAGCCAACGCAGGCCGAGGAGATGCGCATGAACAAGCCCGCTGAACTCAAGCTCGACGTGATTCCGCTGTGGATCGACGGCCGGACCGTGACACAGGCCGCGCGCATGGGCGACGTCTTCAATCCGGCGACCGGGCAGGTCATCCGCCGCGTGCCCTACGCCGATGCCAAGACGGTGGACGCCGCAGTGCAGGCCGCCCGGCGGGCGCTGCCCGCCTGGCGCGACACGCCGCCGCTGCGGCGCAGCCGCATCCTGCAGCGCTTTCTGCAGTTGATGCAGGATCAGCAGCAGGATCTGGCGCGCCGGGTGTCCGAGGAGCACGGCAAGACCATTCCGGATGCGGCCGGCTCGATTCAGCGCGGCATCGAAGTGATCGAGTTCGCCTGCGGAATTCCGCACCTGCTGAAAGGCGAGCATGCCGAGAACGTCGGCACACAGGTCGACAGCCACAGCGTGCGTCAGCCGGTGGGCGTCTGCGTGGGTATTACGCCGTTTAACTTTCCGGTGATGGTGCCGCTGTGGATGTTTCCGGTTGCGCTCGCCTGTGGCAATACCTTCGTGCTCAAGCCTTCCGAGAAGGACCCGTCGGCCTCGATTCGCATGGCTGAGCTGCTGAAGGAGGCGGGGCTGCCCGACGGCGTGTTCAACGTCGTGCATGGCGACAAGGCGGCGGTCGATGCCCTCCTCACGCATCCCGGCGTCGATGCGGTGAGCTTTGTCGGCTCGACGCCGATCGCAAAATACATCTACGAAACCTCGGCGCGGCTCGGCAAGCGCGTGCAGGCACTCGGCGGCGCGAAAAACCATGCCGTGGTGTTGCCCGACGCGGACCTGGAATTCACCGCCGACGCGCTGATCGGCGCTGCCTACGGCTCCGCGGGCGAGCGCTGCATGGCGGTCTCGGCGGTCGTCGCGGTCGGCGAGGCGGGCGACCCGCTCGTCAAGCTGCTCGCGCAGAAGGCGAAGGCGGTCAAGGTCGGGCCGGGCGATCGCGAAGGCATGGACATGGGCGCGCTCGTCACGGGCGAGCACCGCGACAAGGTCAAGGGCTACGTCGACCAGGGCGTCAAGGAAGGCGCGACGGCGGTGGTCGACGGCCGCGGCCTGAAGGTGAAAGGCTACGAGGACGGCTTTTATCTCGGCACGACGCTGTTCGATCACGTCACGCCGCAGATGGCGGTCTACCAGAACGAAATCTTCGGTCCGGTGCTCGTCGTGCTGCGCGCGAAGACGCTCGAGGAGGCGATCGCGCTGGTCAACGCCAACCCCTACGCCAACGGCGCTGCGATCTTCACCGAGTCGGGCGGCGCGGCGCGGCGCTTCGCGAACGAGGTCTCGATCGGCATGGTCGGCGTCAACGTGCCGATCCCGGTGCCGATGGCCTTCTTCTCCTTTGGGGGCTGGAAGAGCTCGCTGTTCGGCGACCTGCACGTGCACGGCATGGAAGGCGTCAAGTTCTACACGCGCACCAAGGTCATCACTTCGCGCTGGCCGCACCAGGATACCCCGGCGCCCGGCTTTCACATGCCGACGATGGGTTAGGCGTACTTCACAGAGGGCCGGCGCGATCCTGCGGGGCCTGCCTGCCCCCTTTTCGCTGTTTGCCTACTGTCCCCCGCGCGCTGCGTCGAGCGCTCTCTGCGCGTTTTCGACCGCCTTTTGGTTCGCCTTCTGCCGCTGCCAGTACTCGTCGGCGAGGCGCGACTGCCCGCCCGCGGTGCCCTTGCGCTCGCCGGGCAGCGGTTCCTTGCCCTCAGCGAGCGTGCGCTTGGCTTCCTCGAGCTTCGCTTCGGCGGCCTCGATCCGGCTGCGCTGCGTCGCGCGTTCCTCGAGTCGCTTGTCAACCGCTTTGACGTCCTCTGCGTCGCGCTGCGCCGCGCCCTGGGCCTGCGAGCGCGACGACGGATCGACCTTCGGCGGCGGCTTGATTTCGCCGACCTCCTTGGCGCCCGGAACCGGCGTGTCCGAGTACACGGTCTTGCCCTCGGGCGTGATGTATTTCTTCAGCGTCTGCGCGGATGCGACAGCGCTCACGCCAAGGCATAGCGCGGCCGCAATCGAAATGAATTTCGCTGCGTTCGTCATGGCTGAACTCCTCTAGTCGGTTGATTTTACCGAAGCGCCGCGCGATTCCCCGGCCTGCTTCAATCGTTAGACCGCCGTTTCCTGCGGCGCGTTCAGAGGATCGCGCACCCGGCGCTGCGCAGGGTTACAGCCGATAGAACCGCGTCGCGTTGTCGTGAAACAGCAGCCGGCGCTCGGATGCCGAAAAATCCTCCGTCATGCGCGTGAAATCGTCGAACATCTGCGCGAACGACACACGCACGCCGTCGACCGGAAAGTTCGACGCGAACATGCAGCGCTCGACGCCGAACAGCTCGATCGTCTCCAGCACGATGCGGCGATTGTCTGCGTAGTCCCAGGCGCCTTCGCGCAGGCACAGGCAAGACAGCTTGCAGCTGCAATGCGCGTTCTCGGCGAGCGCACGCATGCCGCGCCGCCACAGCGCAAGTCCCTCCGCGCTGCGGTCCCAGGGGAAACCGGTGTGATTGAGCACCACCGGAATGTCGGGATTGGCACGCACCACGGCCGCGGCGTCCTCGAGGTGCCAGGTCGGCACGCGCAGGTCCCAGGAGAAGCCGAACTTCGCGAGCAGCCGGTAGCCGGCGAGCCACTTCAGGTCCTGCATCGTGCCGGGCCCGGTCGGCCGCGCATCGGACGGCGCGTTCGCGGTGACCGGCTTCGAGCGGATGCCGCGCACCAGGGGGTACTCGGCGTGGCGCGCGAGGATCGCCTCCGCGTCGGGCGTGTGGAACCAGGCGTGCGCGACGATCGCGTTCGGCATGCCGCACTTCGCGTTCACCTCGGTGAGCCAGCGCGTTTCCTCGACCTGCTGGGTGCGTGCGCATTCGGCCTCGACGTGCACCGTCTTGACCACGCGGTGGTGCGCCGCGTCGCGACGGTAGTCCTGCGGCAGGTAGCTGCGCCTGAGCGCGCGGTAGTCGCCGAGGAAGAAGGCGTGCGGCTCGGGGTCCTGCAGCCAGGGGTAATACAGCGGACCCCTGTCGAGGTCCCAGAGGTGGTGGTGCGCGTCGACGATCGGTATCGTTTGCGTGTCGCGCATCGTCGTTCATCGTCCGGCGCCGAAGAAGTGCGCGTCCTGCTCGGCGCGCAGCTGCCACAGCATCGAGTCAGCGGGTACTTCGATCGCGGCGCGCGTGATCGGCGCGCCGGCGGCGACGTCGACGCGCAGGCGGCAACCTGCGGCCAGGTAATAGGGCAGCGGACGGTCGTCGGCGAGCGGGGCGGCCTCGACCAGTTCCGGCGTGACGCCGTCGACCGCGTGGCGCGCGCCGATCGCAAGCCGCGTGCCCGCGGGGAGGGCGCGGCTCGCCCGCGCCACCAGGTCGCAGCGCGGCTGCAGTACGGCCGCCGGCGCATGCAGCAGCCCGGCGCTGAACAGCGACATCGGCGCTTCGATGCCGAGCAGATGCACCGGGTTGTGCAGCAGCGCGGTGGCGCCGTCTGCGCTGACCGGAACGCCCTTGCCTTTCAGCACGCGCCAGGTCGACGCGTCGTCGCAGCGCACGACGACGAACACGCCGCCGGCGAAGGAAAGCTCGTCCGGGCGGCGCAGGCAGACGAACATGTCGACGCGCCCTTCGCCCGCGAGCAGGCCGCCGGCCGAGCGCGGCCGAAACAGCTCCGGCAGCTCGAGCGTGCGCGCGATCGGCGCATGCAGCGCCGGCGTGTCCGGTGTCAGGCCGGTCGCGTTCGACACGATGGCGAGCTCGCAATAGTCGGGCACCGTGGCGCGCGGCAGCGGCGCGAGCTGCGCCGCGCGCGCGGTCACGCAGGCCGCGAGCCGTTCGGGCGGCGCCGACCAGAGTCGCGCGAAGTCCGGCGCAGGCAGCGCGTGTCCGGTCGCGGTGCTCGTCACGCTGCCGGCCGCGGCATCGAGCACGAAGTCGTACTCGCCTGACTTGCCGGCGCAGACGATCTCCAGTCCCAGCATGCGTGCCCAGCCGACCAGCGCCACCATCAGGCTCGGCTGGTCGCCGTCGACCGGCGTGTAGATCAGCCCCGCGGCGTTGGCCTTTGCCTGGAGCATCGGCCCCGCGACGCAGTCGGCTTCCTTGCTGACCATGGCCACGTGCCGGCCGGCGCCGAGCGCGGCCAGCGCGCTGCGCGCTGCAGCCTCGGGATGGCCGGTCGCCTCGACGACGAAATCGAGCGGCAGCTGGACGAGCAGCTCGACGTCCTCGACGACGACGAATTCGCCGCGCGCGTGTGCATCGAGTGCGGCGGCGCGGTGGGCGCAAAGGCGCACCCGCTCGATCCCGGCGCGGCGCGCGGCCTCGAGCGCCCGTGCGGTGTCGGGGTCGGCGACCGCCTCGACCGCGAGCCCCGTGGCGCGCGCCGAGCGGTAGATGAAGGAGGCGCCGAATTCGCCCGCCCCGACGATCCCGGCGCGCAGGCAGCGGCCGGCATGGGGGGCGAAGAGGATCTCGGGGTTCATGGGGCGAGCCTACCCGAGTGCCCGGCCGGGCGGGTGAGACTACAATATGTAGGGTTTTGCGCCCGCCAGGGCACTACAAGTTGGGTTTTCAGGCACTCAGCCGACGCAGGACGGACGATGGCACGACGGCAGGTCTACGACGCATCCGCAATCCAGGCGCTCAAGGGACTCGAGCCCGTGCGCCGCATGCCGGGTATGTACACCCACACGGCGCATCCGCTGCACGTCGTGCAGGAAGTGATCGACAACGCGATCGACGAGGCGCTCGCGGGCTACGGCAAGCGCATTACGGTTTCGGTGTTCAAGGACGGCTCGGTGGAAGTCGCCGACGAGGGCCGCGGCATCCCGGTCGACATGCACCGGATCGAGAAAAAGCCGGCGGTCGAGGTCGCGTTTTCCATGCTGCACGCGGGCGGCAAGTTCTCCAAGTCCGGCGAGGGCGTGTACCACATCTCCGGCGGTCTGCACGGCGTCGGCGTGGCCGTGTCGAACGCCCTCTCGAAGCGGCTCGAAGTCAGCGTATTCCGTGATGGTCAGAAGCACACGCTCGCCTTCGAGGGCGGCGAGCTCAAGCAGAAGCTGAAGAGCGAGCGCGCCAAGGATAAGCGCGCAACCGGCACCGTGGTGCGCCTGTGGCCCGATCCGAAGTACTTCGACTCGCCGGGCATTCCCATGGCCGAGCTCGAGCACCTCATCCGCTCGAAGGCCTACCTGCTGCCCGGTCTGACGACCGTGCTGCGCGTGGAAGGCAAGGAAGAGCGACAGTGGAAGTACGAGCGCGGCATGGCGCAGTACTTCGAGTTCATGCTCGCCGGGCGCGCGCTGGTCGCGCCGCTGTTCGCCGGTGAGCGCATGTTCGACGACAGGGCGGCGGCCGAATTCAGCGAGATCGAGCCGGGCGAGGGCGCCGCCTGGGCGCTCGGCTGGGTGACCGAGGGCGAAACCTTTGCCGATTCGCACGTCAACCTGATCCCGACGCGCTCGGGCGGCACGCACGAGGCGGGCTTTCGATCGGGCATCTTCGATGCGGTCGTCGCGTTCATGGAGACGCGTGGCCTGGCGCAGAAGGGCGTCAAGCTGATCGCCGATGACGTCTGGAGCCGCGCCTGTTTCACGCTTTCGGCGCGCATCGTGCGCACCCAGTTCCACGGCCAGACCAAGGAAAAGCTCACCACGCGTCATGCCGCGAAGCTGCTCGAGGCCTGCGTGCAGGACGCCTTCGAGCTGTGGCTCAACCAGCATCCCGACGACGGCAAGAAGATCGTCGAGCTCGCCATCGAGCAGGCGATGAACCGCCTGTCGCGCGGCAAGAAGGTCGAGCGCAAGAAATCGAGCGGCATCGCCACGCTGCCCGGCAAGCTGGTCGACTGCGCCTCGGGCGACGTCGCGCGCAACGAGCTGTTTCTGGTCGAGGGCGATTCGGCCGGCGGCTCGGCGAAGGAGGCGCGCGACAAGGAGTCGCAGGCGATCCTGCCGCTGCGCGGCAAAGTGCTCAACTCGATGTCGAAGGACAGCCGCACGGTGCTCGCCAACAAGGAGCTGCAGGCGATCGCCACCGCGATCGGCGTCGATCCGCACGGCGCGGGCGACACGCCGGATCTGTCCGGGCTGCGCTACGGCAAGGTGGTCGTCATGACCGACGCCGACGTCGATGGCGGACACATCCAGGCGCTGCTGCTGACGTTTTTCTTCACGCACTGCCCGAAGCTCGTCGAGACCGGGCACCTGTACGTCGCACAGCCGCCGCTCTACAAGGTCGAAGTGCCCGCGCAGGGCAAGGGCAAACCCGCCAAGCGCCTGTACTGTCTGGACGACGATGAGCTCGAGGAAGTGCTCGATCAGCTGAAAAAGGAAAAGGTGCGCGAGGGCAGCTGGGAGATCTCGCGCTTCAAGGGCCTGGGCGAGATGAGCCCCGAGCAGTTGTGGGAAACGACCATGAACCCGGACACCCGGCGCCTGGTGCGCATGCAGCTCGATGCCGCACGCATCAAGAAGGCGCGCGAAACCTTCGAGCTGCTGATGGACGCGGGCGAAGCCGAGGGCCGGCGCAACTGGATGCGCGAGCACTGGAAAACCGTAGAAGCCGATGTCTAGGCGACCATGGGGTCAGACCCCTGTGGATAACTTCCACGAGGTCGACGACAGGCGAGGAGGGTTTTTGAAGTTATCCACAGGGGTCTGACCCCTTAGCCATGCCAAAGAAAAGAAAAACAAAACGCCAACCGAAACCGTACTGGGAGAAGGCCTACCGGGGCCACGCCTACTGGCAGGGCAAGGCGAAGCTCGGCCGCATCACGCTCGCTGCCGAGCACGGCGCCGGCGAGCACGGGCGCTACCGCTGGGAGGCTGCCGGCAAGCTCGGGCAAGCCGACACGCTGCACAAGGCGAAGGCGGCGGTGGAACTCGCCGTCGCGCTGTCCGACAAACAATTACCGCTCTTTGATTGAACGATGGATACCCAAACGCTCGATCTGTTTGCCCCTGACAACGGAGACGATGCCGCGCCGATCGAGCGGCACGCCTCCCAGGCCTATCTCGGCTACGCGGTCTCGACCGTCAAATCGCGCGCGCTGCCGGAGATTGCCGACGGCCTCAAGCCGGTGCAGCGCCGCATCCTCTACGCGATGGGCGAGACCGGCGCGAGCAGCTTCACCAAGTGCGCGCGCTACGTCGGCGAAGTGCTCGGCAAGTACCATCCGCACGGCGACAGCTCGACCTACGACGCGATGGTGCATCTCGCGCAGCCGTTCTCGATGCGCTATCCGCTGATCGAGGGGCAGGGCAACTTCGGCTCGCGCGACGGCGACGCGGCCGCGGCCTACCGCTACACCGAGGCGCGGCTGTCGCGCTACGCCGAGCTGATGCTGGCCGAGATCGGCGAAGGCACGGTCGATTTCGTGAGGAACTACGACGGCAAGTTCGACGAGCCCCAGCTGCTGCCGGCGCGCATGCCGTTCGGCCTGTTGAACGGCTCGTTCGGCATCCCGGTCGGTTTCTCGACGCGCATCCCGCCGCACAATCTGAAGGAGGTCGCGGCCGCGGCGGCGCACGTCATCCGTCACCCGCGCGCCACGCTCGACGACGTCCTCGACAAGCTGCCCGGCCCCGACTTCCCCGGCGGCGGGCAGATCATCTCGCCGGCCGAGGAGCTGCGCCAGGCCTATGAAACCGGCCGCGGCTCGATCGCGCTGCGCGCACGCTGGTCGGTCGAGCCGCTCGCGCGCGGGCAATGGCGCATCGTGATCAACGAGCTGCCGCACGGCGTGTCCTGCCGCCAGGTGCTCGAGGAGATCGAGGCGCTGGTCAATCCGCGGCCGTCGGCCGGCAAGAAGGACGTTTCGCAGGAACAAAAGCGCCTGCGCCAGTTCATCCTCGACTTGGTCGAGACGGTGCGCGACGAGTCGGACCGCAAGTCGAAGCTGCGCCTGGTGATCGAGCCGCGGTCCTCCCGCCAGAACCCGGAGGAGACCATGGCGGCACTGCTCGTGCACACCTCGCTCGAGACGCGCGGCGCGATCAACCTCACCTGGCTGGGTCTCGACGGCCTGCCGGAAACCAAGGGCATCGTCGAGATCCTCGGCGAATGGGGCGCGTTCCGTGTGCAGACCGTGCGCCGGCGTACCGAGCACCGCCTGGAAAAATGCGAGGAGCGACTGCACATCGTGCTCGGGCGGCTGCTCGCCTACGCCAAGATCGAGGACATCATCAAGCTCATCCGCGCCTGCGACGACCAGGCCGAAGCGCGCGACAAGCTGCGCGCGAAGTGGAAGTTCAGCGAGCGCCAGGCCGAGGACATCGTCAATCTGCGTCTCGGCCAGCTCACCAAGCTCGACGGCGTGAAGCTGAACGACGAGCGCAAGCGGCTGGAGGCCGAGCGCAAGGGCTACAAGACGATCCTCGGCGACGAGAAGGAATTGAAGAAGCTCGTCGTCGGCGAGCTGGCCGAGGACGCGAAGACCTACGGCGATGCGCGGCGCACGCTGATCAAGCCGGCGGGTCGCGCGACCATCGAACGCGCGGTGCTCGAGGAGCCGATCACCGTCATCCTGTCTAAGAAGGGCTGGCTGCGCGCGCGCAACGGCCACGGCATCGACGTGTCGACGCTCGCTTTCAAGGACGGCGACGGGCTGGCGACGACGCTCGAATGCAAGACGACCGACGCGGTGATCCTGCTCGGCGGCTCGGGCAAGACCTGGACGCTCGACGCGGCGAACATTCCGGCGGGGCGCGGCGACGGCGCGCCGGTCAACACGCTGGTGCACTCGGGCGGCGACGCCATGGTCTGGCTGGCGGTCGTGTCGACGCCGCAGGATGCAGCGCGCCTGCTGCTGATGAGCTCGAGCGCAGGGCAGGGGTTCCTCTGCAAGCTGGGTGACCTCGTGACCAAGACGCGCGCCGGCAAGGAGTTCATGAACGTCGCCGCCGGCGCGCGCGCGAACGCGCCGGTCGAGTATGCGGGCGACGCGGCGAAGCTCAGCCTTGCCGCGCTGAGCTCGGACGCACGGCTGCTGCTGTTTCCCCTCGACGAGCTGCCGCTGCGCCCGAACGGGGGCGTGGGGGTGCAGATCATCGCGCTGCCCGACACGGTCACCCTCGCGGCGCTCGCCGTCACCGACCGCAAAACGCTCGGCGTCTCGGGCTTGAAGCGCACGCGCAAGCACGCCACGCTCGATGCCAAGGCGCTGAAGGACTACGCGGGCAAGCGCGCCCAGCGCGGGCGCGTGTGCGATGTCGGCTTCCGGCCCGACCGGCTCGGAGACTAGCGCCGCGCAAATGCGGCGACAATAAGGGCCGTGATTCGATCACTCCCCGAGTGGATCCGGCCAATGCTGGTGCCGGGCGGCATCCTCGCCGCCGCGGCGCTGCTGGCGGCCGCCGATCCTTCCCTGCCGCCCTCGCTCGCCGGGCTGCGCACGCTCGCACCGTACGCCGTGCTCGGGTTGGCCGGCGCGGTGACGCTCTGGTTCAACCGCGGGCGCGCCTTCGTTGTCGCGCTGTCCTTGCTCGCGGCCTACGGCGGGCAGCGCTACGCGGCCGATTTCGGCTACACGAGCTTTGCCGCGCACGTGTACTACATCGCCGCGGTGGTGCTGGTGCCGTTCAATGTCTTCGCGGCGCTGGTGCTGCCCGAGCGCGGCGCGGTGCATGGCGGCAGCCTGCGCTGGATCGTGCTGATCGTCGTCGAGGTCGTGCTGGTGGCCTGGCTGGCAGCCTGGGGGCAGGGCCACTACGGCACCGAAAACGACGTCTGGATCACGACCTTCGAGCACTGGGCGCTGCGTTCGCCGCCGGTGCCCCTGGTCGGGCGCATCGCGTTCGCCGCGGCCTTCGCCGCGGCGGTGTGGCGCGCCTATCCGCGCTTTCTCGCGCTCGACGTCGGCAAGGCCGGCACACTGGTGGCCTTCATCGTCGCCTGTTCGTGGATCGATCGCTACGGTGCGTTTGCCGCCTTCATGACCGCGGCCGGCGTGATCCTGCTGGTCGCCGTGCTGCAGGAGTCGTACCGCCTCGCGTTTCGCGACGAGCTGACCGGGCTGCCGAGCCGGCGCGCGCTCGACGAGCGCATGCGGGCGCTGGGCGCGCGCTACACCGTGGCGATGGGCGACGTCGACCATTTCAAGAAGTTCAACGACACCCACGGCCACGACGTCGGCGACCAGGTGCTGCGCCTGGTCGCGGCGCGGCTTGCGGAGGTCGGTGGCGGCGGGCGCGCATTCCGCTACGGCGGCGAGGAGTTCACCGTGCTGTTTCCCGACACCCCGCTGAAGGACGCGCGGCCGCACCTCGAGGCGGTGCGCAAGGCGGTCGAGGACTACCGCATGGCGATCCGCGGCGACGACCGGCCGAAGAGCCAGCGCAAGGGCTCCAAGCAGCGCGGCGACGGCGCGCCCGACGAGACGCTTTCGGTGACCATTTCGATCGGCGCCGCCGAGCCGAAGGCGGGGATGAAGCCGGCCGAGGTGATCAAGGCGGCCGACGAGGCGCTCTACCGCGCGAAGCAGGGCGGGCGCAACCGCGTCAGCAGCTGACGTCGCAGCATCGGCGTGGAACGGCTCGAGCGCTTCTATCGCATCGACCGCCTGCTCAAGGAGCGGCCGCCGGTGCCCTTCGCCGAGCTGCAGCGTGCGCTCGAAGTTTCGCGCGCGACGCTCAAGCGCGACCTCGACTACATGCGCGACCGCTTCAACGCGCCGATCGAGTACGACCGCGCCGCGCGCGGCTACCGCTTCGGCGCGCGTCGCACCGGTCCGCGCTACGAGCTGCCCGGCCTGTGGTTTTCGGCCGACGAGGCGCACGCGCTGCTCACCATGCGCAAGCTGCTGGTCGAGCTCGACCCGGGTCTGCTCGGTCCGCATATCGAGCCGCTGCTCGAGCGGCTGCGCGCGATCCTCGGCAGCGGCGCGCATTCCTGGAGCGAAGTCGAACGGCGCATCCGCATTCTGCAGCCCGGGCGGCGCGGCGCGCGCGGTGATCAGTTCGGCGTCGTCGCCACCGCGCTGCTGCGCCGGCGACGCCTGCGCATCCGGCATTACCACCGCGCGGAAGACCGCGAAACCGAGCGCGAGATCTCGCCGCAGCGCCTGGTGCACTACCGCGACAACTGGTACCTCGATGCCTGGTGCCACCTGCGCGGCGGCCTGCGCAGCTTCGCGGTCGATGCGATCCGCGAGGCACTGCTGCTGGACCTGCGCGCGAAGGACGTCGTGCGCAGCGCACTCGACGATTACCTGACGAGCGGCTACGGCATCTTCGCCGGTCGCCCGGTGGGCTGGGCGCAGCTGCGGTTCGCGCCGCAGGCCGCCCGTTGGGCCTCGGCGCAGACCTGGCATCCGCAGCAGCGCGCCCGCGGCGAGGCCGACGGCAGCTGGATCCTGGAGCTGCCCTACGCCGACGACCGCGAACTGCTGATGGACATCCTGCGCTACGGCGCCGACGTCGAGGTGCTCGGCCCGCCGGCGCTCAGGCGCCGCGTCGCCGAGACGCTCGCGCAGGCGGCGGCGCGCTATCGCTGAACAGATCGCCGGTGGTGGGCAGGCTTGCCGCGGCGGGTGCGGCGCGGTGCGCCGGCCGGCTGCGCGCTCGGGCGGGCGTGCCGACACCCGCCGCCTTCGCTGCGTAGCTGCAGAATTCGCAGCCGCCCGGCGGCGGCGGAGGCTCGGCCCGCATCAGCGTGTCGCGGATCGCCGCCAGCGTGCCTTCCACCCAGCCGTCGTCGCCGTCGTAGGGGATCATGCGAAGGGTGAATTCGAGCCGGCCATCGAAGCTCGGCCGGTCGCGCTGTCCGTTGGCGTAGACGAACCAGCCGCGCCGCGCGACGTCGAGCCCCTGACGGCGCAGCAGCCACTGGTAGAACTCCATCTGCCGCTTGTAGGAGATCTGCCATGCGGCGTCGAGCGAGACCTCGCCGGCCTTGGAGGTCGCCTTGTAGTCCGCGACGATCAGCGCGCCGCTGTCGAGGTCGCGCCAGAGGTCGTCGATCGCGCCGAACAGCTCGAGCCCGCTCTCGCGGTGCACGCTGCGCACGCCCTTGAAGTTCTCGCGCCAGGCGGCAAGCTGCGGGTGCGCGTGCGGCACGGCGTGCAGGCCGGCCGCGGTCATCAGCGGGTGCGGCTGCTGCGCGGCGCGATAGCGGTCGAACTCGTTCTTGAGCAGCTGATCGACCGCCGAGTTCAGGTTGAAGGGCGGTCCCGAGGGTCGCGCGATGCCCTGGCGCCGGTCGAGCCAGAAGCAGCGCACGCAGTCGATGAACAACTCGACCTTGGAGCGGCTGAGCGCGAAGGGCTTCGGCGAAGCAGGGTCGAACAGCCTGGGCGGCATGGGGCATTCTAGCCGCCGCGCGGCGTCGCGCGGCTGCGCGCCGGGTGGCTCATCCCCTGAGCCAGCGGCGCGCGCACACTGGGGGCGCCATGAAAACCGGAGCCCTGCATGATCCCGCTCGACCTGCTCATCGCGCTGACACCCGCCTTCATTCTGTTCGCGTTGCGGGTGCTGGACCTCTGAACCGCGCGGCGCCCGGTGGCGCAACTGGGGCATACTCGCGCCCGAGGATCCTGCGCCCGATGACCACCGACACCGCCGACCCGCTGGCCCTGTTCCTCGGGGTGGCCGCCTTCGCTGCCGAGAAGCACCGCATGCAGCGCCGGCGCGACGTCGAGGCCTCGCCCTATATCAACCACCCGATTGCGCTCGCCAACGTGCTGAAGAACGAGGGCGGGATCTCCGACCCGATCGTGCTCTGCGCCGCGCTGCTGCACGACACCATCGAGGACACCGAAACCACCTATGAGGAGTTGCGGCGCGAATTCGGTCCCGAGATCGCCGACGTGGTCGCCGAGGTGACCGACGACACGAGCCTGAAAAAGGAGGCCCGCAAGCGCGCCCAGGTCGAGCGCGCGCATCTCAAGAGCCCGCGTGCAAAGCTCGTCAAACTGGCCGACAAGATCTGCAACCTGCGCGACATGGTGGATCGCCCGCCGGCGGACTGGTCGCTGGGGCGCAAGCAGGAATATTTCGACTGGGCGAAGGCCGTGGTCGACGGCCTGCGCGGCGCGCACGGCACGCTCGAGCGACTGTTCGACGAGGCCTACGCGCGGCGCCCGCGCTAGGCAAAGCCGCGCTTCAGACGCGCAGCGGCGCGACGTGCTGGTGCAGGAACCAGCGCCGCGTGACCACCTCGCGCGTGAACCAGTGCGTGCCGAGCAGCCAGCCGCCGAGCGTTCGCTTGAGCGCATTGGGCGGCTGCGCCGTCTGGCCGGTGCGCCAGCGCCGCGGGCCGAAGCGTGCCTCCATCGCCCGCGCGTAAGGCGCGAGCGCGGCCGCGCTGAACGCGCCGCCGTGCGCGTGAATCGAGCGGATGGTCTGCGCCGCGAGGATCGCGGACTCGACCGCCGGGCGAATGCCTTCGCCGCTTTCCGGGTAGGCGAGTCCGGCGCTGTCGCCGATCAGCAGCGCAGCCTCGTCGATCAGCGGGCGCGCCGAATGGTTGTAGAGCAGGTAGGCGTGCCCCTTCGGCTTGCTGCGCGCCACCGCCTCGGGCAGCACGCCGTCGCGCGCCAGGGCGGCGAAAAAACGCTCGGCATGATCGCCCAGGGCGTGCGGATTCTCGCGGCCGATGCCGACATTCACCCAGTCGCCCTTGCGGAACACCCAGGCATAGCCGGTCAGGTCCTCGCAGAAATACAGCTGCGGCGTGTCGTTGCGCGCCGTGCACTGCGCCGCCTGCTCGGCGGTCATGCGCACTTCGAACTCCTGCGCGCCGACCACGGTTTCACCCTTGCCCGGGCGCGCGCCGAGCGCACGTGCCACCGGGCAGAAGTGCCCGCCGGCGCCGACCAGCAGCCGCGCGCGCAGCGCATCGTTGACGATCCAGTGCCCCTTCTCCTGCCGCAGCGACTCGACCGCCTCGCCGGTGCGCAGCGCGGCGCCGCAGCGCGCGAGCAGGTAGTGATCGAACTCGAAGCGCCGGATGCCGTAGCTCACCGGCGCCGCACCGTGCCGGTTGACCACGCGCGGCGCGCCCATGCGCGCGATCTCGAAGGCATGGATCGGCTGCAGCACGTTCTGCTGCGCGTAGTCGGCGAGATCGAGCCCCAGCGCGCCGACCACCGCCGGGGTGATCCAGCCGGCGCAGGTCTTGTCGCGCGGGAAGTCGCGCTTGTCGAGCAGCACGACCTCGAGGCCGCTGTCGCGCAGTTCGCGCGCGAGCGTCGAGCCGGCCGGTCCGCCGCCCACGACCACCACGTCGAATGACTGCATCGTCTGCCGGCCCGCCGCCTCAGGCGTAGAGGTGGCTGCGCGTGGTCGGCACCGCGTTGTTG
>LJTQ01000214.1 GCA_001303445.1 Betaproteobacteria bacterium SG8_39
CCGGCGCGCCACAAGTCGTTGATTCCGGGCAAGAGTCACGGCGTCCGTATGGCCCAAGCGGCTATACTTCGCGTAAATTCTCGGTTTGTCTCAATGGGACGTTGACTGGAATGGCAAAAAAGGGGAAGGCGGTCGTCGCCCGCGAGCTCAACAAGCCGGTGGGTGTCGAGGAGGTGCAGTTCGAGTCTCCCAAGGCCGGTGAGGTCATGGTGAAGATCGGCGCGGTCGGCGTTTGTCACTCCGACCTGTCGGCAACCAACGGCACCATCGCGCTGCCGCTGCCGCTGATCCTTGGCCATGAGGCGGCAGGCGAGGTGGTCGAGGTGGGCGCGGGCGTGAGCGAGTTCGCGCCCGGCGATCACGTGGTGTCGAACTGGATCTACATGTGCGGGCGCTGCCACTACTGCAACGTCGGGCGCCCGGTGCTGTGCAACCTGCAGGGCAAGGCCCTGTCGACGCTGCCCGACGGCACGCTGCGCACCCAGGACGCGAAGGGCGCTCCGCTGAACATCTTCTCCGGCGTGGGCGTGATGGCCGAATACGCCGTGGTGCACGCCGACAACCTGGTGAAGATCGATGCCGCGGTGCCGCTCGATCGCGCCGCACTCGTCGGCTGCGCGGTGACGACCGGCGTCGGCGCCGTTTTCAATACCGCCAAAGTCGAGCCCGGCGCGACCGTTGCTGTCTGGGGCTGCGGGGGCGTTGGCCTGAACGTCATCCAAGGCGCTGCAATTGCCGGCGCCAGCCGCATCATCGCCATCGACACCGCAGAGGCGAAGCTCGGCTACGCGAAGCAGTTCGGCGCGACCGACACGGTGATCGCCAAGCCGGGCGAAGACCTCACCAAGGCGCTCAAGAAAATGACGGGCGGCGGCCTCGACTACGCGTTCGAGTGCGTCGGCAGTGGCGAGCTGGCCGCCGCGGCCTACAAGGCCATCCGCAAGGGCGGTGTCGCGGTCGTCGTCGGCGTTGCGCGTCCCGGTGAGTCGACCGCGGTGCGCACCATGACGCTGCCGTTCGAGGAGAAGACCCTGACCGGCAGCTACTTCGGATCGGCGCGCCCGCGCGAGGACTTTCCGCGCATGCTCGGGCTGTATGCCGCCGGCAAGCTGAAGCTCGACGAGTTGATCACCCAGCGCTACACGATCGAACAGGCGCCGCAGGCCTTTGCCGACCTCGAGTCCGGCAAGAACGCGCGCGGCGTCATCGTGTTCTAGCCGACCGGTCCGGACCCGTGAGCGTCGCCGCACCGTCGAAGTCGCATCTGTCCAGCACAACGGGACGCGTTGCGCACATCCTCGTGGTCGACGATCAGCGCGCCAATGTGGAAATGGCAGCCGAGCTGCTGCGCGTGCGCGGCTACCGCGTCGACACCGCGGTCTCCGGCGAGGAGGCGCTCGAGCAGGTGCGGACTTCGCCGCCAGATCTGTTGGTCATGGATATCGTGATGCCAGGCCTCGACGGCTACGAGGTCTGCCGCAGGCTGCGGGCGCAGCCGGAAACCGCGCTGCTGCCGATCGTGCTGGTCACCTCGCTCGACCCGCATGCCGAGCGGCTCAAGGGCATCGAGGCCGGGGCCGACGATTTCCTGTCGAAGCCCGTGAACTGGCCCGAGCTCTTCGCGCGCGTGCGCGCGCTGCTGCGCATCAAGTCGCTGCAGGACGAGGTCCGGCAGCAGGCCAAGGAACTGCGCGAGTGGAACACGAAGCTCGAGGAGCGCGTGCGCAAGCAGGTCTCGGCGATCGAGCGCCTCGGCCGGCTGAAGCGCTTTTTCGCACCCCAGGTAGCCGAGGCGATCGTCGCGGGCGGTGAGGAGCTGCTCGCGCCGCACCGCCGCGAAATTACGGTGGTCTTCCTCGACCTGCGCGGCTTCACCGCCTTCACGGATCGCGCGGACCCGAGCGACGTGGTGGATCTGATGCGCGCCTACCACGCGTCGATGGGGCGGATCGTCGACGCCTTCGGAGGAACGCTCGAGCATTTTGCGGGTGACGGGGTGCTGATCTTCTTCAACGATCCGGTCCCGGTCGAGAATCCCGCCGAGCGGGCGGTCAACATGGCGCTCGAGCTGCAGTGCGCGTTCCAGCCGATTGCCGCGAGTTGGGCGCAGCGCGGCCACACGGTCGGGCTCGGCATCGGTATCGCCCAGGGCGAAGCGACGCTCGGCGTGATCGGTTTCGAAAGCCGCTGGGAATACGCGGCGATCGGCAACATTCCGAACCTGGCAGCGCGTTTGTGCGGCGAGGCGCGGGTCGGCGAAATCCTGATCGACGCGCAGACCGAGCGCGATGTCGGACACGTCCTCGAGACCGAATCGGTGGAGCCGCTGCAGCTGCGCGGATTCCAGCAACCGATCGTTGCATTCCGGCTGCTCGGACTGCGGAGCGACTGACCGTCGACGCGCATGATGCGGGCTCTCGCATCCATCGCGCCCGGATCACCTGGACCTCGCGACATGCCCGACACCATCGCCAAATACCGGATCGAGCGACTGATCGGCAAGGGCGGGACCGGAACCGTCTATCTCGCGGTGGATCCGTTCTCCGAGCGCGACGTCGCGCTGAAAGTGATGGAGGAAAAGCCGGACACGGATCTCGAGGCCGCGCGCCTGCAGCAGCGTTTTTTCCAGACCGAGGCCGCCCTCGCCGGGAAGCTGCGCCACCCGCACATCGCAACGATCCTCGACGCCGGCGTCGACGGCGATACACGCTATCTCGTCATGGAGTACATCGACGGTGGAAGCCTCGCCGAACATTGCGATGCGGAAACACGCCTGCCGGTGGCGAAAATCGTCGAGATCGGGTTCAAGTGCTGCAAGGCGCTCGAATACGCGAACCAGCTCGGCGTCGTGCATCGCGACCTGAAGCCCGCGAACATCATGCTGACGCAGGACTTCGACATCAAGATTTCCGATTTCGGCGCCGCGATGCTGGACCGCGCCGAGACCACGCAGGTGCTCGGCGTCGGCTCGCCGGCCTACATGTCGCCCGAGCAGATCCAGGGTGGGACGCTGAATTTTCAGACCGACATCTTTTCGCTCGGCGCGGTGCTCTATCACCTGCTGACCGGGCGACGGCCCTTCAACGGGGGCACGGTCAACGAGCTGCTCGAGCAGATCACCGAGACCGAGCCGCCGCCGCCGAGCGCGCTGCGCCACGACGTGCCGCCGGCGCTCGATGAGGTCGTGGCGCGCGCGCTCGCCAAGAGCCGCGAGCAGCGCTACGCGAGCTGGGAGGAGATGGCGAACGGGCTCGAGTCGCTGCTCGTCGCGGAGGCGGGCGACACGCTCGGCCTCACCGAGGCGGAGCGTTTCAACGCCATGCGCCGGCTGTCCTTTTTCCGGACGTTCAGCGAGGTCGAGCTCTGGGAGGTCGTGCGGCAGGCGAGCTGGCGCAAGTTTGAGACGGGTCAGGACCTCATCCGCGAGGGCGATCACGATGCGGGTTTCTACGTCCTCGCTTCGGGCATGGCCAAGGTGATCAGCCGGGGCGAGCTGCTCAACATCGTCAGCCCGGGCGAGAGCGTCGGCGAGTTTTCGGTCATCCGGCGCAACGGCCAGGCGCGCATGGCGACCGTGTGCGCGACCCAGCCGAGCTGGGCGATCGGTTTCGCGCTCGAACAGATCGAGTCGATGCCGGCGGAAGTGCAGGCACGCTTCAACGAAGCCTTCCTCGGCCTGCTGGTCGACCGGATCTCGCTCATCTCGGGCCGCCTGCTGCATGCGCTGCAGGAAAAGAAAATCGCCGCGCCGTAATCGTCGGGCTCGACCCCCTGCGGGTCAGTTGATTGCCGGGTTGGGGTAACCTCGCGCGTCGGTACTTATCCACAGGGGTCTGACCCCGTTTTTGTTTCCTTGTCCTGGAAAGCGAATGATTGAGCGTCGCTGGATCACGCCGGCGGTCGTGCTGACCGTCGGCAGCGTGGTGCTCCTGCTATCGATGGGCATTCGCCACGGCTTCGGCCTGTTCCTGCAGCCGATGTCGCTCGAGCATGGCTGGGGGCGGGAGGTGTTCTCGCTCGCCATCGCGCTGCAGAACATCGTCTGGGGGTTCGCGCAGCCGTTCACCGGCATGCTCGCCGACCGTTACGGTGCGGGGCGTGTGGTGTTCGTCGGCGCGCTGCTCTACGCCGCAGGCCTGTGGCTGATGTCGAGCTCGGGCACGCCGGGCGAGCTGTACCTGAGCTCCGGCCTGCTGATCGGGCTCGGGCTGTCGGGCACGACCTTCAGTGTGGTGTTCGGGGTCATCGGCCGGCACACCGCACCGGAAAAACGCTCGATGGCGCTCGGTATCGCCGGCGCCATCGCGTCCTTTGGCCAGTTCGTCATGGTGCCGGGCAGCCAGGCGCTCATCGCCTCGGGCGGCGCCGCCTTCGCCCTCATGGTGCTCGCCGTGGCGGCCGTCGTCATGGCGCCCTGCGCGGCCGCGCTCGCCGAGGATCCCTCATCGCATCCGCACGCCGTGCATCAGACGCTGGGCGAGGCGCTGCACGAGGCGGCCGGCCACCGCGGCTTCTGGCTGCTGCTGCTGGGCTTCTTTACCTGCGGCTTCCAGGTCGTCTTCATCGGCTCGCACCTGCCCGCCTACCTGGTCGATCGCGGGCTGACCGCGCGCGACGGCATGCTGGCGCTCGCCATGGTGGGGCTGTTCAATATCGTCGGCAGCTTCGCGGCCGGCTACTTCGGTGCCCGCTACAGCAAGAAGAATCTGCTGGCGCTGCTCTACTTCGGCCGTACGGCCGCAGTGATCATGCTGCTGGTGCTGCCGGTCAACAGCGCAACGGCGATCGCCTTCGGCGTTGCGATGGGCCTGCTCTGGCTCGGCACGGTGCCGCTCACCAATGGCGTGATCGCGCAGATTTTCGGCGTGCAGCACCTCGCCATGCTCTCGGGCTTCGTGTTCTTCAGCCACCAGGTGGGCAGCTTCCTCGGCGCCTGGCTGGGCGGCTGGCTGTTCGACCAGACGGGATCCTACGACGTGGTGTGGATGCTCTGCGCCGGGCTCGGCGTGGTCGCCGGCCTGCTCAATCTGCCGATCGACGAGCGTCCGCTGACACGGACTGCGACGGCATAAAAAATGGGGTCAGACCCCTGTGGATAAGTCCCTCGACCTGCGCCGTGCTTCGCTGGACTTATCCACAGGGGTCTGACCCCCCGGTACGCGGCTTTAGACGATTTCGAACAGCCCGGCGGCGCCCATGCCGCCGCCGATGCACATCGTGACGACGCCGTACTTGGCGCCGCGGCGCTTGCCCTCGATCAGCAGGTGGCCGGTGAGGCGCGAGCCCGTG
>LJTQ01000002.1:0-4192 GCA_001303445.1 Betaproteobacteria bacterium SG8_39
CATTTTACCAGAGCGCACCGCGGCACAGCGCCGCGGTGCGCGGTTCCGGTCAGAGATTGAGCAGCACCTCGCGCTCCTCGGGCGACGGCTCGAAGCCGCGCTGCTGATAGAACGCGAAAATGGTGTCGACGACCGCCTGCGGCTCATCGACGATCTGCAGCAGGCCGACGTCGGTGGCGTCGATCATATGCTCCGCGATCAGCCGTTCGCGGAACCAGTCCAGCAACCCGCGCCAGAACGGCGCGTGCATCAGGATGATCGGCATCTTGCGCGTCTTTCGCGTCTGCACGAGCGTCAGCGCTTCGAACAGCTCGTCCAGGGTGCCGAATCCGCCGGGCAGCACGACGTAAGCCGTCGCGAACTTCACGAACATCACCTTGCGCGCAAAAAAGTGCTTGAAGCGAAGACTGATGTCCTGATACTCGTTGGCCTGCTGCTCGCGCGGCAGGTCGATGTTCAGGCCGACGGCCGGTGCCGCGCCGAAAAAGGCGCCTTTGTTCGCCGCCTCCATCACGCCCGGCCCGCCGCCGGACACCACCGCGAATCCCGCGTCCGACAGCAGGCGCGAAGTGCGTTCGGCAAGCTGGTAGTAAGGCGAGTCCGGCTTCGCGCGCGAGCTGCCGAACACCGAGACGGCCGGCCGGATGCCTGCGAGCCGCTCCGTCGCCTCGACGAACTCTGCCATAATGCCGAACACCCGCCAGGCCTCGCGGGCGGAAATCTCGCTCCCCAATTGGGGGGTCATCGGTCGCTTTTCCATTCGCATCGTGTCCGCCCGTGTCCGCCGCAGCTGAGCGCGTTCTCGAGAAAACCCTGTTGCTGGTCGACGGCTCGTCGTACCTGTACCGCGCATTTCACGCGCTGCCCGAGCTGCGAAGCCCCCAGGGCGAGCCCACCGGCGCAATCTACGGCGTGCTCAACATGCTACGGCGGCTGGGCGCCGACTACAAGGCGCAGGCACGCGCCTGCGTGTTTGACGCCAAGGGCAAGACGTTTCGCGAAGACGTCTATCCCGAGTACAAGGCGAATCGCCCGCCGATGCCCGACGATCTCGCCGCCCAGATCGCGCCGCTCACCGAGGCGGTCGCCGCGCTCGGCTGGCCGGTGCTCAGCATCGAAGGGGTCGAGGCAGACGACGTCATCGCCACGCTGACCGAGCGCGCCAGCGCGCAGGGCTGGCGCTGTATCGTCTCCACGGGCGACAAGGACCTCGCGCAGCTCGTCACCGAGCGCGTGACACTCGTCAACACCATGACGAACGAGACGCTCGACATCGAGGGCGTGACAAAAAAATTCGGCGTGCCGCCCGAACATATTGTCGACTACCTCGCGCTGATCGGCGACGCGGTCGACAACGTGCCCGGGGTGCCCAAGGTGGGCCCGAAGACCGCCGCCAAGTGGCTCGCGCAGTATGGCTCGCTCGAAGGCGTCATCGCGCACGCCGACGAGATTGGCGGCGTGGTCGGCGAGAATCTCAGGAAGGCGCTCGACTGGCTGCCACAGGGCCGTGCACTGCTGAGCGTGAAACGTGACGTCGCGCTGCCGGTCGCTTTGGACGCGCTGGTAGACGGCGAGGGCGACCCTGATCGTCAGAAGACGCTGTTTGCGCGCTTCGGCTTCAAGTCCTGGCTGCGCGAGGTCGCCGGCGCGGACGCTCCGCCGCCCGCCCCGGCGCCACAGGCCGTCGCTCGGCCCGCCGCCGCCCCGGATGACGGCGGCGCCGGTGGTGATGCACCGGCGCGGCGGCGCATCGTGTCGATTCTCGACGAAGCGGCTCTGCGCGCCTTGCTCACGCAACTCGAGGCGGCCGAGCGGGTCGGTTTCGATACCGAAACGACGGGCCTCGATACCATGACGGCGCGACTGGTCGGAATGTCGTTCGCCTTCGGCGACACCGCAGCCTATCTGCCGCTCGCGCACGAGTACCCCGGCGCGCCGGCGCAGATCGGCGTCGAGCCGGCGCTGATCCTGCTGCGTCCGTGGCTCGAGGACGACCGGCGTCGCAAGGTTGGTCAGAACCTGAAGTTCGATGCGCATGTGCTCGCCAACCATGGCGTGCGGCTTGCCGGCATCGCGCATGACACGCTGCTCGAGTCCTACGTCTACGAAGTCCATCTGCGCCATGACCTCGACTCGCTTGCGCAGCGCCATCTGGGCTGGACGACCATCGGCTACGACGAGGTCACCGGCAAGGGGGCGGCGCGCATTCCGTTTTCCGCAGTCGAGATCGAGCGGGCGACCGCGTATGCCGCAGAGGACGCCGACTGCACGCTCGCCATCCACGATGTGCTCTATCCGAAGATCTGCGCGGACGAAAAGCTGCGCCGCGTCTACGAGACGATCGAGCTGCCGGTCATGCCGGTGCTGCTCGACATGGAGCGCAACGGCGTGCTGCTCGACCGGGAGAAACTCGAGACGCAGAGCCACGAGCTCGGCAAGACCATGCTGGCGCTCGAGCAGAAGGCCTACGACGCCGCGGGTCAGCCGTTCAACCTGAACTCGCCGAAGCAGATCCAGGAGATCCTGTTCGAGCGCCAGGGCCTGCCGGTGAAGAAGAAAACGCCGTCCGGGCAGCCTTCGACCGACGAGGACGTGCTCGCCGAGCTCGCGCTCGACTATCCGCTGCCGAAGCTGCTGCTCGAGTTCCGCGCGGTGGCCAAGCTGAAATCGACCTACACCGACAAGCTGCCGAGGATGATGGATCCGCAGACCGGGCGCGTGCACACCACCTACTCGCAGGCGGTCGCGGTCACCGGCCGGCTGGCGTCGAACGATCCGAATCTGCAGAACATCCCGGTGCGCACGGCCGAGGGCCGGCGTATCCGCGAGGCGTTCATCGCCCCGCCGGGCTGGAAACTGGTCTCGGCGGATTACTCGCAGATCGAGCTGCGCATCATGGCGCACCTCTCGGGCGACGAGGGCCTGCGGCACGCCTTCGCGCATGGACACGACGTGCACCGCGCGACCGCAGCCGAAGTCTTCGGCCTGCCGCTCGAGAAAGTGAGCGAGGACGAGCGACGCACGGCTAAGACGATCAACTTCGGCCTGATCTACGGCATGTCGAGCTTCGGCCTGGCGCAGAACCTGGGCATCGAGCGCACCACCGCGCAGGCCTACATCGACAGCTATTTCTCGCGCTATCCGGGCGTGAAGCGCTACATGGATGCGACACGCGAGCAGGCGCGCAGCGCCGGCTACGTCGAAACCCTGTTCGGCCGGCGCCTGTGGCTGCCCGAGATGAGATCCGGCAGCCCGGGGCGCCGCCAAGCAGCCGAACGCGCCGCGATCAACGCGCCCATGCAGGGCACCGCGGCCGACCTCATTAAGCTTGCGATGGTCTCGGTGCAGGATTGGCTGCAGCACGACGGGCTGCGCGCCCGGCTCGTCATGCAGGTGCACGACGAGCTCGTGCTCGAGGTGCCCGGCGAGGAACTCGACGCGGTTAAGGAAGGCGTGCGCGCACGCATGCAGGACGTTACCGAGCTCGACGTGCCGCTCATCGTCGACGTCGGCGTCGGCGACAACTGGGACCAGGCACACTAAGACCGGACGATGCACTGCACAGCGGCATTGCACACCGCTGTGCAGTGCGGACTTTCTGAAAAACCGTCGGCGAAGCGGCAACGCCCGCTTCACGGCGTCCGGCGACGCAACGCCTTAGCGGATCGCGCCGAAGACCTTCTTGATGATTCCCGAGGCGCTGCCCACCGGATCGCGCCGGATCTTCTTTTCTTCCTCGGCAATCATGAAGTACAGCCCGTCGAGCGCCTTCTCGGTCACGTAGGCATCGAGATTCGCCTGCTCCTTCTTGATGAGTCCGAAGCGCGCACCCTGCTCGGCGTACCGGTTGTACGTCTGCGCCAGGCCGACGTTCGCCGTGGAGCGCTTGACGATCGGGAGGAAGCGCGCGCGCAGCTGAGTGGAGGTGGCGCGCCGGAAATATTCGGTGCCTGCGGTCTCGCCACCGGTGAGGATGCCTTTGGCGTCCCGCACCGTCATCGTCTTCACCGCATCGACGAGCAACTTCTTGGCCTCCGGCACGGCCGCCTCCGCGGCACGGTTCATTGTCAGGATCAGCTCGTCGGCCGTACCGCCCATGCCGACCATGCGCATCAGCTGCTCGGCACTCTGCAGCGATTGCGGCAGCGGGATCTTGACGCGCGCGTCGCCGAAGAAGCCGTCGGTGCGCCCG